>JAAYGZ010000120.1 GCA_012727515.1 Desulfovibrionales bacterium | reverse complement strand
AGCAAAGATTTTGCATTCTGGCTCTATTTCTTTGGGGCGCTTACATTCTGGGGCGGATTATCTATGCAGGAGCCGGGCACTGAATGGGATAAATTCTTATACTTGGGTAGTAATCTGGGGCTGATATGTGCTGGAGTCCTGCTGGGCCGCCGTGTGTTTGTAGTTTGCGGAGCCTTGGGCGTGTGCGGCTATCTGGGACTTCAGGCCTATACAATTTTCAGGGATAGTCTTGCCTTTCCCTTTATCCTGACCTGTATTGGCCTGGCCATAATTTTTCTCAGCCTGGTGTGGCACAAACATGAACACCAGCTTACCCAGCGCCTGCGATCTGTGCTGCCACGCGCACTGCGTGAACTGCGTGCGCGCTGAACCAAAAACCATCTGTGTGCTTTACTCTGTGTTCATCAGGCACAGGCCTGATCCAGGGTATCGTACAGAGAAACCATTTTGCTCAAGCCCACAATGCCAAAAACCTTGCGAAAATTTTCAGACAGCCCAGCCATAACAACTGATATGTCATTGTTTTTACTATCCAGCACCAACTGGGTCAAAATGGCAATGCCAGCACCATTGACCGAGGTGTTGGGATCAAAATGCAAAACAATGCGCGACACCCCAGACTCTTGGGCCTGGGCATATGCATCACGCACAAACGCTTCACTATGCGTTCCCACACTGCCCTGAAAATGCACAATCAGCGCCTTGTTGTGCAGCGCGGTGCGTACTTCATTCTGGCGGCTTTTTGCTAGCTTCAGGCGCTCCCTGGCACGTGACAACCCCTGCTCCAGGCTCTGACGCTGAATGGGCTTGTTGATAAAATCCGCCGCATCCAGGTTCAGGGCCTGAATGGCCAGATCCATGTCCCCATGCCCGGTGATGACAATGACTTCTGTGGCCGGAGCACGTTTTTTAATTTCCTGCAGCACTTCAATGCCGTCCATGCCAGGCATCTTTATATCGGTGAGCACAATATCCGGCTGTTCACGGGCAAAAACCTCCAGACCTTCTTCGCCAGACTCTGCCGTGATAATATCAAACCCATACACATGCAGAAACAGCTTAAACATTTTCAGCGTGGGCTTTTCATCATCAATGACCAGAATTTTTTCATGTGCCATGTTGCCCTCATGTCCGGGGACTGAGCGTGTGGATGCTCAGGCTTTACTGTGTATATCCCATTACTCTGCACAGGGAAACTGCAGAATAAATGTGGTGCCTTGGCCTGGATTGCTTTCAATGGTGATTGTTCCGCCATAATCGCGCACAATACCGTAGGTAATGGCCAAACCAAGCCCCATGCCTTTGCCGGTTTGCTTGGTTGTAAAAAATGGTTCAAAAATTTTATTGCGCACTGCATCAGGAATACCAGGGCCATTATCGCTGAACATGGCCACAACCCGACCATCCTGCACACAGGTGCGCACCAGAATATCGCCCCACATGCCTGGCGTGGCGTCCATTTTTTCCTGAATAGCGTCCCTGGCATTATTGAGCAGATTGAAAAAAACCTGTTGCAGCCGATTATTATGTCCTGTGACCAAGGGCAAGCTCTCCTCCAGTTCCAGACGAATATTGATACGCTGAATGGAAAATTGCCGACCAATAATAGACAATACTCCACGAATAGGCCCGTTAATGTCCACTTTTTCCATCACCATGCCGGATTTTTTCCCAAATTCCCGCAGGTTATTGATAATATCTGTTGCCCGGTCCACCTGCTGGCTGATCTCGGTGGCCATTTCCTGAATTTGCTCGTCTGTGACCTCCAGTTTCTGATCTATCAGCAAATTCAGATACTCACTGCCCATTTTAATGGCATTGAGGGGCTGGTTAATTTCATGGGCAATACCTGCGCTCATCTCGCCCAAGGTTTTCATTTTTGCCGCCTGTACCAGTTGGGCGTCTTTTTCCATCATTTCCGTAATATCTGTCACGGCAATAATAATGGCGTTCACTCCGCCGTAACTGATGGGACAGGCGTGCATATTGACATAAAAAGGCCGGTCGCCCTTTTTGTAGTGCAGAATTTTCGGATAATACACACAGCCTGTCATTGTGCGGGAGTCATCCAGACAGGCCAGGCTTTCACGGATTTCTTCATGTCCGAGCTGAACAAAAGACGTGCCCAAAAGTTCTTTACTTTCATACTCGTACAAATCTTCAGCCCGTGGATTAGCATCCAGAATCAGGTTTGTTATGCTATCCACGACAAAAATGGGATCAGGCCCGGAATCAAACAGCGAGCGGTACTTCATCTCTGATTCCTGCAATCGTTTGCGATACAGGCGAATGGACCACACCATGCTCATAAATGAATCTGCCAGCTGGATTACTTCGTCCCCTTCTCGTTTGCGATAAAACAAACAGGTTTTGCATACCTGGCCGGTTTCAATGGCTTTGCCATCTGCACGCCGGGATTTTCGCCCCTGGGCATCAAAATGCCAACACGGCATGTTGGTATCTTTATAGGCCGGACAATTGGTTGCCACCCAATCCAGGCCCTCACCCATGTCAAGGCGCACATCAAAATTGCCCCGGCTGAGTTCATCGGAAATAGCTGTCAGGCGGGCAATAGGGCTGGTAATATAGCGGGAAATACGATGGCTGACATAAAAAACAATGACAATAACCGCTGAAATAAAACCCAAAAACATAAAGCGCAGCTTGGATACCAGACGATCAATATGCTCTTTGCTCAAGCCCACATGCACAGTGCCGATACGGTACAGGCCTTCTGTCATGGACACGGCAATATCATAGGATGTTTTGTCCCCATGCCCAACCAGGAGCACACTATGGGATTGGCCTTCGTGAATGGGATTGGCCTGGCTCAAGGGCGCGGGAAAAGGCACGGTAAAGGTATGGGACAAGACCTGCTCACTGCGATCCAGCACAAAAATATAGTTAATCATGTGCTGACGTTCCCGCAGCCGGGCTTCATCAAAAATCAGGCTCAGGAGTTCGGGATAATTTTTATCAAGCACAAACCCACCACCACGCTCCGCAATGGAATGGGCCACAGCAACCCCGCGCAATTCCAGTTCTTTGGTCAGGCCTGAAATAAGAATCCATCGCGCCAGCAAGGCAATGATGATACTGATGAGTAAAATAACTGCCAGAATGGAAATAAAGATCTTGTTGTTGAGGGAAATGCGGGCATAGGGCTTCATGGTTGCGCCCCTTCACGCAGATCCTGCCAATTTTCCAGTAAAATAAAATGCCCGTCATGCAGGAGAGTAAAATACACGGTGTCCATGCCCTGATGATCTACAGAACCAAAACTTAAATGCACATCACTGCCCAGGGAAAAATCCTGCATGGATTCAATGGCAGCAAGAAATGATTCTCGGCTCAGATTACGCCCTGCCCGCCGCAGCCCTTCTACCAGCACCTTGGCATTGATATAGCCTTCAAAGCCGACAAAATTGGGTTCATCTCCTTTATAGTAGAGATCAAGTAATTCTGTGAACTCCCGTGCGCTTTCTGCCACAGTGCCGTCACTATGCAAAGGAGGTGGCACCACCTGTGACATAATGACTTTGGCCTGGCTTGTTTCTGACTGAATAAGATTACGGGACAGCTCCTTGGCTCCGACAAAGGACACCATGTAAAAAATCGGCGCATAGTCCTCTTCCAGTGACTGGCGGATAAAATTTGCACACGGGTCAGATGTGCCAATCATAACCACTGCTTCGGCCTGGGAATCACGAATACGATCCAGGCTCTCATGAATATCATGAGAACCACGAATATAACTGGTGCGGGCCACAGGCTCCAGCCCAAAGCGCTTCAGAGCCAGCTCTGTGCCGGTCAGACCATCAAAACCAAACGCATCATATTGATAAAAAACAGCAATGCGTCGCAGTTTCAAGTCATTGACCAGGTGCTCCACAGCTGCCCCTGTTTCCTGATAATACGAAGCCCGCACATTGATCAGGTATGGCATAAACGGCTCGCGCAAGGCATTGGCACCGGTAAACATGCCCAGCAGGGGCACTTTGGCTTCTTCCACCAAAGGCAGAATCTTTACTGTGGTTGGCGTGCCCACATAGCAGAACAGGCCAAAAACCTGATCATCAATAAGAAAACGCTGTGTGTTATCCAGACATTTTGGAGGATCATAGGAATCATCACGAGTAATCAGGCGGATCATGCGTCCGTGCACACCGCCCTGTTCATTGACGTGGCGCAGATAACACATGGCTCCGCGCAGGGTTTCCTGGCCCAGATACCCGGCGTGGCCCTGCAAGGCCAGGGACGAGCCAAAAACCACTTCCGTGTCTGTGACCCCAAGGCCTACCTCGGCCATGGGCACGGAGATTTCTGCATTCTGACAGGCGCAGAGCCAGAGTATGAGCGCCATAAGGCCAATACATTTTCCCATTCCAACCTCCAGACCAGGGCACAGAATTCAAAACCACACTCCTGTTCAGGAATGTGGGCCTCGCCATAACCGCTTCTTGGGCCAAGGCAAAGAAAATATCTCAGCCTGCTGCCTCACACCAGCCCTGACACTATTTCCTTGTCTTCCCCAGACCCTTGCACTACACGGCAGCTGTTTGAACAGACAGGGCTGACACCAGGTCTGAACATCTCACGTATTTCCCTGATTCCTGCTATGTGCAGGATCAGGCCTGTAGTATTTTCAAGGAGATATCATGCTGAAAAAATGGATTTTTGTAATGTGCTTTGTTTTAAGCTGCTCCAGTGCCTACAGCGGCGTCAAAGAGCACCGCGCCCTGGCTGAAGAGCTGATCAAGCTTACTGAAGGCGATAGTGTTATGGAAAAGATGAAGGCTCAGGTAACGATGATTTTTCAGCAAATCACGGCCCAGATGAACATTCAGGAGGCAGACAAGCCCAAACTGGAAAAATACACAGCCCGCTTTGATGCTATTCTCAAGGAAGATATGGCCTGGGACAAGGTAAAAGAGCAGTATCTGGATCTGTACACCAAGGTCTTTACTGAAGAGGATATCAAGGGCCTGGTCAAATTTTACAAGTCTGACCTCGGCGTTAAGGTAACAGCCAAAATGCCCGAACTGATGCAGGAAAGCATGGTTGTGGCCCGTTCATACATGCAGAATATTGTGCCCAAGCTGGAAACCCTGACCGAAGAAATGCAGAAAGAATTTGCGCCAGCCCCTGCTCCTGAAGCAGCACCCACACCAGAACAAGAACCCAAGAAAAAATAATTATCAGGGGCGATTCTTTCGCCCCTTTTTTATGCCGCACACAAGCCGCACCATTTCCCAGCGCTGCCCTTAAAATTCAATGCCCTTGCACGCTGTACCGCCCTGGGCAAAAATATGGCGCACCACGTTAATCTCTGAAACAATATCTGCCTGCTGCACCAGCCAGTCCGGAGCGCCGCGTCCGGAAAGCACTAAATGCGTTCTGGCTGCGCAGCACTGATCCACAAGACATTGTACTTCGTCCTGGCGGATCAATTCGTGGCCCAGAGCATACAGGGCTTCATCCAGAATAAGCATATCCAGGCCTGCGGCCAGGCGCTCGGCTGCCCAGGCCAGAAGTGTCTGAGCCGCAGCACGATGACGGGCAAATTCAGCTGGATTGCGATAAAACCCAGCCCCACTGGCCAGAAAATTTTCTCCCAGCATCCGGGACAGCATGGTTTGTTCGCCTGCCAGGCCATCGTGTTTCATGAACTGCCCGAATCCAACCCGCAAGCCCTGACCCAGAGCACGCAGCGCCTGCCCCACACAGGCCGAGGTCTTGCCCTTGCCCTGACCAGTATAAATCAGGAGCATGAGGTCTTGTCCTGAATTGCCGCAGTACGTCGCGTCACAGCGGCCCGGGCCTGATTGATTATTTCCTGTTCGCCTTCCACCACGCCGTGACGCATAAGCACACGGCCATTGCAGATGGTTGTATCCACGCACGCGCCAGTGGCGCTGTACACAGCGTGTGAGGTCAGGCTGTGCAGCGGTGTCATCTGCACATGATCCAGAGTAACCAGAATGCAATCCGCGTACATTCCAGTGGCAATGCTCCCGCTGTCCAGGCCATACATCTGTGCTCCGGCTCTGGAAGCCATGCCCAGCGTTTCTGCTGCTGGCAGAACAGTGGAGTCCATGGCAGTGACCTTGGCCAACAAAGAAGCCATCTTCATTTCTCCGAACATATCCAGGCTATTGTTGGAGCAGCACCCATCAGTGCCCAGGCCCACGGCAATGCCGTGCCTGTGCATCTGCGCATACTGAAACTGTCCGGACGCCAGCTTCATATTGGAGCTGGGACAATGCACCACGCGCACCCCATGCTGCGCAAGCAAGGCCATTTCCGCATCAGTCATCCACACAGCATGAGCCAGAATAAGATCAGGTCCAAGCAGTCCCAGACTGTGCAGATATTCCACAGGCCGCACGCCATGCTCACGCAGACAGTCATCTACTTCCTTTGTTGTTTCAGAAAGATGCATATGTATGAGCAACCCATGTCGCCGTGCGTATTCAGCCAGCCAGCGCAGTGACTCCCCGGACACGGTATAAATGGCGTGTGGGCCAAGCATAAACTGAATACGATCTGAACAGGCTGCGCTTGCGGCATGCAGGTCCATGACCTGCTGTTTCATAGGCTCGGCCCGGTCAGGATCGTTAAAATCAAAAAAGGCAGCTGAAAGTGCTGCGCGCAGCCCCATTTCTTCCACAGCCCTGGCCGTGCCCCGCCAATGCCAGTACATATCGGCAAAAAACGTGGTTCCGCTTTTAATCATTTCCAGGCAGGCCAGTTTGCTGCCCCAATACACATCATCCTCTGTCAGTTTGGCTTCAAAAGGCCAGATGTGCTCAGACAGCCAGACATGCAGGGGCATGTCATCAGCATAGCCACGCAAAAGCGTCATGGCCGCATGGGTGTGTGCGTTGTGAAATGAAGGCAAAAGAGCCAGCCCCGTACCATCAATATGCGTTGCAGCGTGTGCGTCCACATCCGTGCCAATGGCTGCAAAACGAGTCCCTTCAATAAGCACATCAACCACATCGTTATGTAAGCGCACTTTTTTAATGAGTATGCTCAATCTATCCTCACTTTTTTCACATCAGAATATACGGGTATGAATTAATACACCTGCCGCTGGACCTGTGTAATCAGAAAACGTTTCTGCAACACCACACCAGAGTCTGTACGGAAAAAAATTTTCCGGCCTGTATTGCCGCCCACACACGTGCATAACACGTTTAATCCTTCAGCCTGTAAAACTTCTAAGGCCACATCAGTATTGCGCTTTCCCGCGCCATGATCTGTCTGTTGATGCAGGGGCGATGCTCCGCCAAAGACTTTGCATTCCAGATCAGACGCATAAATGCCAGCCTCGCCAAAGCCCTGCAGTAATGCACGAATGGAGGCATCCACAAAGCGAAACGAATCACTTGCCCCAGCCCGGCCCTGAAAATCCTGTTGCCGAGGCAGCAGGGCATGAAAAATTCCACCCCATTTATAACGCGGCGCAAACATGGTCACAGAAATACACGACCCCAGCACAGTTTGTACTATGGTTGGTTCGCTGAAAAGCCCCCCTTGCCCAACCAGAAGATACACATAGCCCAGGATCTCTCCTCCGGCCAGTTCATGCTGAATAGCCAGGGGCAGGGCTGTGCTGTGT
>JAAYGZ010000119.1 GCA_012727515.1 Desulfovibrionales bacterium | reverse complement strand
TGGCTAGAATCAATGACTTGTCTGAAGCCATACTTGATATAACATCCCAAACCAACCTGCTTGCTTTAAATGCAGCCATTGAAGCTGCCAGAGCAGGTGAAGCGGGCCGTGGCTTTGCCGTTGTGGCCAACGAAATCAAGGAATTGGCACAGCAGACCACCAAGGCAGCTGAAGATATCCATGAAAAAGTTAATGGAATTCAGGCCGCAACCCGACAAACCGTGCATGAGATTACAGAAATTTCCCAGGTTATTGGCGACATGAACGATATTATCACCACAGTGGCAGCAGCAGTGGAAGAACAATCAGTCACTACGCGGGAAATTGCGGAAAATGTTGGCCAGGCCTCGGCCGGAATTACAGAAATCAATACCAATGTGGCAGCCACATCAACCATGGCCCAGACCATCAGTGCAGATATTACCCAGGTGCGTACAGCGTCTGAAGAAATGACCACCAGCAGCCAGACCGTGCATCAAAGTTCAAACGAACTCTCCATGCTTGCCGAACAGTTGCGGCAACTCATCGCTCATTTCAAAATCTGATTTATGCCCAGGGATATCCCGGCTCAACCCAGAGGGCTGGGATATCCTTGTTTTTCACCTACATTTAAACCTGACTCCACGCCAATCCTGCGTGGACTACGTGGTCCATGAGCATACTTCACGAAATTTTAGACCTGACTTCAGAATTGATCCGCATTCCCTCCACGCACAGCCGCCCAGCAGAAATTACCCGCTGCGCCCAGCATATCATGCAGTGGTGCCATACATATGGGCTGCACGCCACGTGCGTTACCCATGAGGGCATTCCTTCGTTACTCATTCTGCCAGATACGCAGGCTCGCCTGGTGTTGATGAGCCATCTGGATGTTGTTGATGCGCCAGATGAATTGTTTCTTCCCCGACTTGAGGGTGACCATCTGTGGGGGCGCGGCGCAGTGGACGACAAATACGCCATTGCCCTGTCCCTGGTACTTTTTCGGGAACGCGTACATGCTCTGCGCCAAAATGGACAGAGTCAGGCTGACATGGCCCTGGGTGTGCTCATTACCGGTGATGAGGAAATCGGCGGAAACAATGGCGCGGCCAAGACATTGCCTCTGGTGCAGGCTGATTATGTGCTGGCCCTGGATGGCGGATCACCAGAAAAACTGGTGGTACAGGAAAAAGGAGTGCTGAATCTGTGTTTGACCGCAACAGGACGTACTGCCCACGGTGCCAGGCCCTGGCTGGGCCAGAATGCCATTGATATATTATTTAACGATTATGCAAAGCTGCGCCAACTTTTTCCTGATTCAGAAGATACAGAGCACTGGCACAGAACCATCAATTTCGGAAAAATTCAGGCAGGAAAAGCCCTGAACCAGGTTCCGGGCACTGCCCAGGGCTGGTTTAATATCCGCTTTACCGAGCAAGACGACCCGCAGGAACTGCTGCAAGCGATCAGCGCCAGTGTTTCCAGTCAGGTAGAGCTTGTGTCCTCACTTCCGCTCTTTCATGCCTTGCCCTCGCCCATTACTCAGCGCCTGCTGGACTACAGCCCTGGCACAAACACCGGACGAGAGCATGGCGCTTCAGACGCCCAGTTTCTCATGGCCTTGCACATGCCCGGCGCTATCTGGGGCGCCCAGGGCTATGGCAGTGCTCACAGCCCGCAAGAGCGCGTCTCTGTTTCCTCTATTGAGCATATCTACACATCTCTGCACAATCTGGTTGTGGAACTGGAACAGGCTGGAACTGATTGTAAAGAAAAAGACTGATCAAAGCGCGGCAAAATACGACCGCCCGGTTCTGCCCCTGTCCGGAGAGTGACGCAAAACTTACGCAGTACGTCTGAGGAATAGCTGATTAAACCACAACACGAACTGCCCCGCATGGTGTTCGCGGTCGCAGTCCGTGCACTGGCAGAATGAATCAGTATTTTCCTAAACAAATATAGAGTCGGCCAGGTCTCGGCGTAGCTTCATAACAGAGTCACGCATGGACTGAATCACAGCCAGTACATCTTCGTGCTCGCCGTCTATTTTTGTGATAACAGCCAGGGTGAATGTGTGTTCAAGTTGGCCGAGTTGGTTACAAAAGAGCAGGTAGTTGGTTTTTGACGCATAGGCACTGCGTATCAGGGCGTTGTAGTGTGGTCCATTTGCTTTGAGCAGGGTATGAAAATGGTCTGCCAGAGCAGTTATCCAGGCGCTATAGGCAGGACGGGCTGTGTCCGGAATATCTGCGGCCATGTTCACAATAGCAGGCACATCAATTGGCGAACCTGATTCCAGGGACTGTACTGCCGCATCCAGACATCTGCTGCGGGAAATAAGGTAATTGCGCACAAAATTTTCATGACCCGCGCGATATTGTTGCATTTTTTGGGCAAAAAAAATGAAAAATATCGGGATAAGAATCATCCACAAGGGTGGCTTGGGCTTTTCAAGAACCTGGGCGCATAGTTTTTGAGCCATCTGGGTTTCATGGTTCAGAATCCAGTGTTGTTTTTGGTGTATGCTGGGGTGAGACATGACTTCCAGGTGCTGGTTAGTGCAGGCTGATGAGTTCTATTTCAAAGGTCAGGGCAAAACCAGCCAAAGGATGGTTTGCGTCAATGGTGGCTTCTTCTTCATCTACAGCGACAATAAGTGCAGGAATTTCCTGGCCTTCAGGGCTGCGCAGAATAAGCTGCTCTCCTTCTTTGGCAGCAAGTCCGGGAGGAAGAGACGCCAAGGGAACCCGCAGGAGCATTTCTTCCTGATGCGGACCATAGGCCTCCTCTTCCGGGATAGTCACTGTGATCTTCTGGCCCACAGTCATGCCTGTAATTGCCTTTTCAAATCCAGGGATGACCATGTCTTGGCCTAAGGTTATTTCAAGTGGGTCTTGGCCCAAAGACGAATCAAACTGCGTGCCATCATCAAGGGTGCCGGTATAGTGAACGCGAACTGTGGTGCCAGGGGCGAGGGCCATGGGTGCTCCAGTGGTCAAAGGTGAATTGGGGCAGGCAGGGTCTGACTAGAGCAATTAACGCTTCAAATGATTGCTTAACGGTCGGCAAAGCCGCCCTACAATCATTTGGCGACAAGGATTTGAAGACAAATCCTTGTAGAGCATTTCAGGTGTGAAATGCTCTAGAACTTGCGCTCTAAATCATGCAGCCAGCGTTCCAGATCATTAGGTTCTCCAGCCTGGTGGTCTTCAGGGTAAAGCAGGGCTGACATAAAAAAAACACTGCCAATCTCCAGGCTGCGTTTAGCGCTTGATGCAAGCATATCCAGGCGATGTTCAACCATGGGGCGCATTTCCATGGGCAGGTCATCCAGATGTGGCAGAGCAGCAGCGGGCAAGGCAGCCAGTAATTCAGCTTTGGCACTCATGGCCTGACGGTATCCATCAGGATCGTTTTGATCATGCAATTTAGCCTGAGCATCAGCTTCAATAGTGGCAATATGCTGGATTTGTTTGCTGAGAAAAGACAGGAAAGGGTTCATGTTCAGGGCTCCCGGTTGAAGTTCAGGCTTGGCATGAGGCGTGTATCCAGGGGAAAGATAATACCCTGACCGTGAGTGGAGTAATAAGTGCGCTGTTTGCGCTGAAAACTCCGAACATAGGCCAGAGTGGCGCTGCCCACAGGGTCACATAACGTAACCGGAGAATGCACTGGATTGCGCAATATGTCGAGGGCCAGATCATGGGCAAAGCCAATAGCCTGTTTTATAAACATATCCTGATGAGCAACAGGCAGAATACGCTGTATGAGGCGCAGAGAACCTTTATACCGACGGTGCTCCACCAGGCCCAGACTACGGCGGAAAATTTGTTTTTTGAGTGTAAAAGGCAGGCTGCGTTGACGTACAGCCTGCAAAAGCAACGTGTCAGAGCAGGAATGTGGCTGGCAAAAAATACGTGAACCTTGTTTTTGAGGCCAGTCAACACATAAATCTGCAAGCATTTCCACATAAGTATGGGCCAGTTT
>JAAYGZ010000118.1 GCA_012727515.1 Desulfovibrionales bacterium | reverse complement strand
CGGAAGAAACTTTTGCCGAGCGCTTCATCTTTCTGTAGCGCCTCGGCGAGCATGGTATAGGAAACGGGCATGCCACTGAATCTGACAGGGGAAATTTCCTTGAGGTTTTTAAGGGTTAGATGAAATTCGGTCGGTGTTGGCTTGCCATTATCAATATACAGGGTGCCTCCATCTTCCAGCACGCCATTGAAGACAGCCAGTCCGCCTGCCACATGGCTCCAGGGTAGCCAGTCCAGTAATACCGTTTCCGGACGATCATTGCCCCATTCAATCATTTGTGAGGTCATGGCCATGGCCGTACACAGCATGGATTGCGTCACAATAGCCGCTTTGGGAGTATCAGTTGAGCCGGACGTGAACTGGTATTTGGTTACGGTATCACCGGTAATTTTATCCAGGGATGCAGCGACATCCTGGGTGACGGGTGTTTGAATGACTTCATGCCAAGGCTTAATTGATGGGTGCTTGATCGGGTTGTCAACGCAGATTACATGAGCCTCTTGTCCGATGGCCTGTAGCGCGTTTTCGAACATTTTGCCGTCTTGTACAAAAATAACGGCAGGCTCCAGCAGATCGTGCATGGCCTTTAGTTTTGAAAAATCATGACTTAACAGGGAATAAGCAGTGGTGATCGCTGAATAAGGCATCCTGGCTTGCATGGCTGCTACTTTGAGGATGCCGTGCTCGATAGAGTTTCCGCTTAACACCATCACGGTTTTACCTGGCTTATCCAGGTTGAGTAAGTGCTGGGTTACTGCATTGACCTGTTTTTGTCCTTCTGCATAGGATACGGATATCCATTGTTGTGAGTCGCCTCTTCTTTGTACTAACCATGGGTGGGTGGGGCGATGTTGTGCATTTCTGTGCAGAAGTGATGGAATATTCTTTTCGCGCGCTTTTAAGGCTATCTCTGATCGTACGATTAACGTGCCATCCGGACGCGTTTCGATTGAAACACGACGCGGCAAAAAGGGAATATTGAGGAACTCTTCCTTCATAAAAATCCTTGATCCTTAACTTAAAGTAAGGTAATCTTATATTAATAAATACACTTATTAACCTAGGGAAAACCCCTTTTTTATTGATATAAAATGAATTATATCATTATTTAATAGGTAATTATAATGAGTATACTCTTAATATATAAGGTAACCATACAATGAAAATAAAAGATAAAGCATATATAGCTGGTATTTACGAGCACCCGATCAGAAGGGCGGGAGAACTGACCACGGCACAGCTTCATGCTGATGTTGCGTTGGGGGCACTGGAAGACGCCGGGCTAACGCTTGATGATGTTGATGCCTACTTTTGTGGTGCTGATGCGCCAGGCCTGGGTGGGTTAACCATGGCGGAATATCTGGGTTTGCGTAATCTTAAACACATGGATACCACCGAAACAGGCGGTTCGTCTTATCTTTTGCATGTACGTCATGCGGCACAGGCCATTGCCGTCGGTCATTGTAGTGTTGCGCTTATCACGATGGCTGATCGCCCGCTGGCGAAAAAACAAGGGACTGCTTTATCGGGGGTGGATCGCAGCAGTATGCCCGATTTGCCCTTTACGGTGGGTGTGCCTGGCATGCCTGTTTACGGATACGCCATGGTGGCAAGGCGTCATATGTATGAGTTTGGCACAACGCCAGAGCAATTGGCTTGGGTGAAGGTGGCGGCATCGCATCATGCACAGTACAACCCACACGCATTGCGACAAGAAGTGGTCACGGTTGAGGATGTGCTTCAGTCACCGATGGTGGCGGATCCTTTGCACCGGCTTGATTGTTGTGTGATGACAGATGGCGGAGGAGCTGTTGTTGTTGTCAGTCCAGAAGTTGCTGCCCGCTTGAATAAGCCCAAGGTCAAGATTATTGGCACCGGTGAAGCCACTAAGCACAGGGATGGCGGGTTTATGGATATCAGCTACTCCGCAGGAAAATGGTCGGGAGAGCGGGCGTTTGCTGAGGCCGGTATTTCGGTTGATGATATTCATTATGCCTCGCTGTATGACAGCTTTACCATTACGGTCATTATGCAGCTGGAAGACCTTGGTTTCTGCAGGAAAGGAGAAGGGGGCAAATTCGTACAGGATGGCAATCTTATCAGCGGCCAGGGCCGGCTGGCTTTTAATACGGATGGTGGCGGGTTGTGCAGCAACCATCCGGGTAACAAGGGGGGGATGACGAAGTTGCTGGAGGCGGTTCGTCAGTGTCGCGGGCAGGCGCATCCCTTGCTGCAAGTAAAAAATCGTGAATTCGTCTTGGCCCACGCAACAGGCGCCATGATGTCAAGTTACCACAGCGCCGGAACAATCATTCTGCAGGCAGAGTAAAGGATATAACGTGCAAACTTCATTAAATACATCTACATCTACCGGTATTTCAGCGCATTATTCGCAATTTCTCGATGCGGGTCAACTTGGTTTCAAATGGTGTGAGCAATGCCTGAAGCCCCATTTTTATCCTCGTGTCCATTGTCCTCATTGCGGCAATCGCGAGACGGTTTGGCGTGTTTCAAGTGGAAAGGGGCGTATTTATTCTTTTACGATTGCCGATCGAATTGCACCGGCCATCATTGAAATGGAGGAAGGTTTCAGGCTGACGTCAATCATTGTAGAGGCTGATGTTAATGCGCTGGCTATTGGAGATGAAGTGGTGGTGCATTGTTCCAAAGAGCCGTCAGGTGAAGCTATCCTGAGTTTTACGACACCGGCAGCAAATTGTGCCCGAGAGTACTCTCAAAAAGCATTGGCGCAAATTCAGGCGTCCATTCCTTCTGCTGATGATGGCGCATTTCCGTTGAACTGCGTGGCCATTATTGGTAGTGGTCGTATGGGGCGGGGTATTGCGATGGCATT
>JAAYGZ010000117.1 GCA_012727515.1 Desulfovibrionales bacterium | reverse complement strand
CGTCTTTCACGTCATTGTAGGGATGGTGCAAATGGGCAACAATGGCATCTGCGCATTCCGGACAGCGCAGTTTGGAGCCCAGAAAATGCAGAGCCTGCTTGAGCACTGTGCCGTCTGTGCTATTGTCCAGCACATTGAGGAAGAAATCCTGGGCTTCTGCACCACTGATTCGCGCCAGGGCCGCGCTCAGACTGCGCTGCATATCTCGTCCGTAGTGCGGAAAAAAACGCATCATAAGTTCAATGGCCTCTGGTGAGGCAATGCGCTCCAGAACTAAAATGGCAATCCTGATTTTGCTTTCTTCGCCTTGCAAAGCACGTTCAAGCTCGGCGTTAACGCCAATCCGGGCCAAAGCCGCCACAACCATGTTCACCCGCTCCAGGTCCCGATCCGCATCCAAAGGGCCAACCAGGTCAATAATTTTTCCCGTTGCCGCATACGAACCGACAAAACCCAGGCCCATGATGGCTGCATCCTGAATTTCCACGTCTTCATCATCCAGGGCCACCAAAAGATATGTGGCAAACCTGGCGCGTTCCTCCGCAGACAAAAGGGAAAGGCTTTTTGCCCCCATAATACGCACAATAGCGCGTAAAATTTTATTGCGCAGCGCAGTGGGTGAAGAATCTAAGCGTTTAAAGAGCATGGGCACAGCCTTGAGATTGCCCATTTCCCCCAAGGCATCAATAATCATGGACCCAACCAGCTCAGAACTGCGATCCAGGGCGCGGACAAAGGCATTGATGGAGGAATCATCCCCGATTTTCATAAGCGCTTCAATCACTGCAAATTGCACCCACTCATCATCGCTGAGCGCCTGATTCAAACTCCTGGCAGCCTCTGGCCTGGCCAGTTCCCCCAGGCTCACAGCCGCCTGGTAGCGCACATTGACTTCAGGATCATGCAGCAAAGCCTCGCACAAGGGCTGCACTGCCAGCACATCATTGGTTGAACCCAAAATATCTGCAATAAAAATACGCACATCAGGATCATCATCTTTTAATTGCGGCACAAGTAAATCCAGGTGCTGGTAGCCCAGGGCACGCAATAAATCCATGCCAAGATTGCGTATAGGTGGATGGTCACTGCGCAGGAGCGGGAGCACCCCTTCTATTGCCGTGCGTCCGCCAATTTTGCGTAACGCATAATCAGCTGCTTCCTGAACGCCCAGATTGGAGCTTTGCAATAAATTCACTAACAAAGGAACAGCTGTTTCAAGGCATGCTTCAGCAGCCTGAAATGCTCCTTCGCGTTGCAGGTCAACATCAGTGCTGCCTAAGTTATCCAACATTTCGTGACTCATTGGCCCCCCTTTGTTGTGCAACCCATACCATGAAATTTCTTACCGAGCCAGAGCCGCCATAAGCGCAGAGGGAATATCCGCCAGATCAACAACCTGGTCTGCCAGACCTGCATCCACCACTGCTTTGGGCATACCATAGACTACACATGTCGCATCGCTTTGGGCAAGGATTCTGCCCCCTGCACTTTTGAGCTTTTTGCTGCCTTCCAGGCCATCACTGCCCATGCCGGTCAGCATAAGCCCCACTGCCCGTGGCCCAAGATGTTCTGCCACCGAGGCAATCAACTCATTGGCCGAAGGTTTGTACAGGCTTTCTGCTGGTTCAGCACTTACTTCAACGACATAGCGCATACCATCCCGCCGCACCCGCAGGTGAGAACCGCCTGGAGCCACATAAACCTTGCCCGGAGCCATGGGATCTCCATCCTGTGCTTCAGTAATATCCAGGGGGCTGAGGCTGTTCAGGCGCTTGGCAAAGGCTCCGGTAAAAGCCTGGGGCATGTGTTGAGCAATAAGGATTGTGGCGGGAAAGTCTGCGGGTAATTGCGAAAGAATACTTTGCACAGCTGGCGGCCCGCCTGTGGACACGCCCACAGCCACAACAGTGCGCAGCGATGAACGCGCTGCCGTGGACCAGGAAGGAGCGACAACAGGAGGCGCAGATCGCGGGCGCAGAGCGCGGGCTGTGCGCGGGCGCTTGGCCACGGCCTTGACCTTGGCCTGCAGGTCTTTTTCAATATTGATGATTTCCAGGCTGACCCGAGACAGCTTTTTGGGAATAAAATCCACGGCTCCGGCATCCAGGGCCTTGAGCGTGGCTTCAGCGCCTTCAACTGTAAGGGAGCTGATCATCAGCACGGGCCGGGGCATTTCCATCATAATATGACGCAGTGTTGTCAGCCCGTCCATGACAGGCATCTCAATATCCAGAGTGACCACATCCGGATCCAGTTGTCGCACCAATTCCAGCCCTTCCTGGCCATTTTTTGCCGTGCCCACAACAGTGATCTCCGGATCATTTTCCAGCATTGTCCCAATGGCCTTGCGCATAAACGCAGAATCATCAACCACAACGACTCGAATCATACCTGGTCCTCCACGCAAAAAAACTCATGTTGTTCCTGGCCTGTTATGGGCAAGGTGCCAAGAACCAACGCCAGATGCAAGAAAAGAACACGAAAAATGATGACGCTTGATACGGCTCATATTTCCTGACCTGGTGCACTGTCATATCGGTAATCTTTATTTCTGACCTAATTTTTTTTCACGCAGAGCCGATAACTCAGGTAACATCTTACAAAAGGATGACGCCATGTATCGTCTTCTGAGTATATGTATTGTGCTTGGTCTTACTGCCTGTTCCCAGTCCGCATTGGTCAGTCAGGTTCCTGTTCCTACAGGCTACCCCCTGGCTGCGCAACAGCGTATGCAGGCCCTGCAGCATTGGGATCTGCTGGCAGATAAAGTTGCCCGGCAAACCAGCCTGGCCATGGATGCATATTTTCCTGCCAATGACAAAGCAGTGTATGTTGCGCCCCTTGGAACAACTGTATTTGCCAAAGCCTACCGCGAGGCCTTGTTAACGCATTTGATTGCTTATGGCGTGCCCCTTGCCACAGGCCCGGAAGAAGCAGTATTGCTTGAAGCCAATACAGCTGTGATTGCCTATGACCGCGCCCTGGTTCGCTCTTTTGGCGGACGTTCGCTACTGGAGCCAGAATTTGTGCAGGGCAGAAATGCTGATGGTACATACCAGGAACCAGCTATAGCCAGAGAATACACTGGCTCCTTAGGCAAAGAAGCAGTTGATGCGGAAATTCAGGTCAATTCAGCGCTGACGCATAACGGGGCCTACCTGTACCGGGATTCAAGCATGTTTTATATTCATTTAAGCCAGTGGCCCCAGTACCAGCACCATGCTCCGGCCGGAGTAGTCCAGGCCAAGCGTTACGCGCTGATCAATAAGTAAAGGCGCTGCCTGGACAGGGAAAATTTGTGCCTCCAACAGCCAGGGACGTGCGCCTTGACAGCTTACCAGGCCCTGGCTACTGCCGCCTACGCACGTAAAGGAGGCCACATGCTCGAACCAGGACAGCTTGTCATGCTGCTTAATGCCAAGGACAAGCGCTATTTTGTTTCCGCCCGTGAAGGGCAGGTCATGCACACCAATGAAGGCATTTTGCACCTGGATGAGGTCCGGGCCGCAGGCTGGGGCCAGCAAGTGGCCACGCACAAGGGCTATCCTTTTACTGTGATGCGCCCGACCCTGTACGATCTGGTTAAGTCTGTGAAACGCCGCACCCAGATCATCTACCCCAAGGAAATCGGCTATATTGCCATGAAGCTGGGCATTGGCCCTGGCTGCCGGATTGTTGAAGCTGGCTGTGGCTCTGGCGGGCTGACCACTGCTCTGGCCTGGCTGGTTGGAGATACCGGCAAGGTCTATACCTATGAGCGGCGCGAAGAATTTTTTACCCTGTGCCGGGAAAACCTGGACCGCATTGGCCTGGGGCACCGGGTGGAGCAGTTTCATCATGACGTGTCCACAGGATTTCATGAGCACCAGGCTGATGCCTTGTTTTTAGATGTGCGCGAGCCTGTGGATGTGGTGCGACATATCCCAACCGCTGTTGTGCCAGGTGCGCCCATTGGCTTTTTGCTGCCCACCACCAACCAGGTGCAGGATTTGCTCAAAGAACTGGAATGTGGCCCGTTTCGCCAGATAGAGGTTCTGGAAATTTTTCTGCGCCACTACAAGCCCGTGGCTGAGCGCTTGCGCCCTGATGACCGGATGGTTGCGCACACAGGATTTCTGGTCTTTGCCCGTACTTTTGCACGGCTTGAAGACCAGACAGAAGCAGTCCCAGATGCCCAGGTTGAAGAAATCCAGGAGCCAGACAGCGGAAACGAGTCTGCATTTACTGCGTAAAAAACGCTGTATTTTTAATTTATTTCAAGGATTTGCAACTTTGACCTTGCAAATCCTTTTTTTATTCCTATACACTGCTACTTTATTTGTTATCCACCAATAACCATAATAACCATCTCCACAAGGAGGGCAGTGATGACCCGCAAGGATCGCACAGAAGGCATTTTCAGCCGCCGAGAGGTCTTAGACACCACAGAACGCCAGAAGTATTATCAGATTCAGCTCAAAGAGCTGCTCACCTATGCATACAGATATTCGGAAGACGTGAAAAAACGTTTTGATCGTGCTCAGTTTTCCGTGGAAAAATTTCGCGACCTGATTGACCTCAAGCATGTTCCGATTCTCAAGAAAAAAGAGCTTATTTTTCTGCAGTCCATGGGGCCGCGCCTGGGTGGCTTGCTGACCAAGGATTTAGGCGAATTGCGCCGTGTTTTTCTTTCCCCTGGGCCTATTTTTGACCCGGAAGATCGCAGCGAAGATTATTGGGGCTGGACTGAAAGTTTTTATGCCGCTGGTTTTCGGTCAGGCGATCTGGTGCAGAACACCTTTAATTATCACATGACCCCGGCAGGACTGATGTTTGAAGAACCCCTGCGTCAATTAAACTGCGCAGTGGTGCCCACTGGACCAGGCAACACAGGCAGCCAGCTTGATATTATGAAAAAGCTGCGCGTAACCGGCTATGTGGGTACGCCCAGCTATCTGATGCACCTGGCGCAAAAAGGTGAGGAAAAGGGCCTGAACCTGCGCAAGGATTTGTATCTGGAAGTAGCTTTTGTGACTGGAGAAAAATTTTCAGAAAAAATGCGCTCCACCCTGGAGAAAAAATTCGATCTGATCATGCGCCAGGGCTATGGCACGGCTGATGTGGGCTGTATTGGCTATGAATGCTTTCATCGTAATGGCCTGCACATTGCCAACCGGGCCTATGTGGAAATCTGCCATCCAGATACCGGCATTCCGCTCAAGGATGGCGAGGTCGGAGAAATCGTGGTCACGGCTTTTAACAAAACCTACCCCCTTATCCGCCTGGCCACAGGTGATTTATCGTATATTGATCGCGCTCCATGCCCGTGTGGCCGAACTTCGCCCCGCCTGGGCACCATTGTTGGGCGCGTTGATACCACGGCCCGCATCAAGGGCATGTTTGTGTATCCGCATCAGGTGGAACAGGTCATTGCTGTGTTTGAGGAAATCAAACGCTGGCAGATTGAAGTCACCAACCCTGGTGGTATTGATGAAATGACCCTGCTTATCGAGACTTCTGGCTTTAAGCGTGAGGAAGAATTGCTGCATATGTTCCGTGAAAAGATCAAAATTCGCCCGGCCTTGAAAATTCTTGCGCCCGGAGCCTTGCCCGCGCAAATTCGTTTTATTGAGGATAAGCGAAATTGGGATTAACCATGCGAATTGTGCACTGGCTTGTGCCTGTGCTGCTGGCCATTATGTGCGGCTGCGCGGCTAAACCGCCAACCGCACAGTGGCCTCATCTTTCTGGCGCAGTGCTGACAGACCAGGGCGCTCCTGCAAGTCTGGAAACAGTTGTGGCCAAAGCCCGGAGCGCAGATTTTGTGCTTTTGGGCGAAGGGCACACCAATTTGTGCGACCATGCTGTCCAGGCCCAGATTCTTGAGCACCTGGCCCAAACCGGACACAGGTTCAGTATTGGTCTGGAAATGCTGCCTGTACCAGCCCAGCCAGCCCTGGACCGATTTGCGTCCAAGGAAATTTCCCTGGACACCCTTGAACAAGAAATCAATTGGCGACAAAACTGGGGGCATCCATTTCATTTTTACCAGCCAGTGTTTGAGATTGCGGCCCGCTACAACCTGCCCCTGGTGGCTTTAAATCTCCCTCGCCATGTGCTTGTTGCGGCTCGTGATGGTCTGGCACATGACCTGCCAGCTCATGAACAGGCCATGCTCCCCAAAAAACTGATCCCTGTGCACCCGGCACAGGAACATGCTTTGCGCGAACAAGCAGACATGCACCTGGCCATGCACACCGCAGGCCCAGGCGCAGCAAGCGCGCAAGGCAGGCCTGTGACACAAGCTGCGCAACGATTTTTCCTGGTTCAGGCCCTGTGGGATTCCACCATGGCAGAACATGCCCTGGCTGGCCGCGCAACATGGGGTCTGCCCATGGTTATTCTGGCCGGGGCTGGGCATGTGGAACATGGCTGGGGCATTGCGTCACGCATCCATGCCCTGGAACCATCGGCCACAATTCTGGGCCTGGTGCCAGTGCGCGATGAAAAAGATTTTGCCCGGCAGACAGGCCAGCCAGCCTTGGCCGGAGAACTCATGTATGTGTATTGCGCGGCCCAGCATCGCAGCCGCCTGGGCATGCATGTGGTTTTTGCAGACCAGACAGTCCGGGTCACAGAAATTATTCCTGACTCGCCAGCAGACAAGGCAGGTCTGCACGCAGAAGACAGGCTCATTGCTGCTGGGGGCAAGCCCCTTGCTACGGCCACGGATCTGCATTTTGCGGCTATGGCTGCTTCCCGCGCTCAGCAGCCTCTTGCGCTTACTGTGCAGCGCGGAACCCAGATTCTCCACCTTATGCTGCCGCTTCAGTAAATTTTCATGCCAGAATTGCCTGAAGTTGAAACCATTGCTCGTGGCCTGGATGCCCAGGTTCAAGGGCTGCGCGTTATGACAGCCTGTCTGTACACTCCGTCTGTACTCCATGCAGGCACTGTGGACACGCTTCCGGGCGCACGTATTCTTCAGGTAACTCGCCGGGCCAAACTCCTGCTCATGGCACTGGACACAGGACTATACCTGGTCATTCATCTTAAAATGACTGGCCGGGTCTGGCTTGGCAAACCAACTCAGGCCCTGCCCAAGCACACCCATTTGGTCCTGGGGCTGGATAATGGCGAGCAGATTGTTTTTGAAGATGCGCGTCGTTTTGGATATTGCCGTGTGGAAACACAGGCCTCACTGGCTGCATGGCCTTTTTATGCGTCTTTGGGGCCAGAACCACTGGCCGTCTCAGCCCAGGAACTGGCCAGGATCATGGCCGGCAAGCGTGCCCGCATCAAGGCTCTGCTCCTGGATCAGACCTGTGTGGCCGGGGTTGGCAATATTTATGCTGACGAGGCCCTGTTTGCCGCAGAAATTCATCCCGCAACGCAGGCCATTCATATTTCTTCGGAGCAACTCCTGCGCCTGTGCACGGAACTGCAACGCATTCTTGCGCTGGCAATCAAGGCAGGAGGAAGCACCATCAGTGATTATCGCAATGCCTATGGCCGCAGCGGTATTTTCCAGAACTCTTTTGCCGTGTATGGCAAAAAAGGCGCTGCGTGTCCGCGTTGCAGCCATACCCTTGTTGCCATTCAGGTCGCCGGACGCACATCCACCCACTGCCCTCATTGTCAGGTGCTTGAAGTAGCCTGAAAACCTGCTTGTCATAGCAGGTCTGACATGCCATAGCTTGCGTGAAGTAAAGATATACAAACAACAGCCGATAACCCTTTGGGGCGTCATGGGCATGAAGGAGGACTGATATGACTGATATGGCAATCTCTGGAACATCGTCGATGAGCGCTATGACACAGGCAATGCAGAAGCAAACCTTTGGCGCACAGGTTGTGACAAAAACACTTGATTATCTGAACAACAATAGCACCTCGTATAACACAGGGAACAGCATGTCCCAAACCTATGACTTTGCCAAAAATGTCCTTGGTGCATACACTGG
Source organism: Desulfovibrionales bacterium (assembly GCA_012727515.1). Taxonomy (GTDB): domain Bacteria; phylum Desulfobacterota; class Desulfovibrionia; order Desulfovibrionales; family Desulfomicrobiaceae; genus Desulfomicrobium. The sequence goes on along the minus strand of JAAYGZ010000117.1, from coordinate 4,751 downwards.
CAAGGGCACAATCGCTGATTTTACTGTGTAACGTACCCTGACGCCCCTTATGGTTGGTATGCAAAGGCCCTGTTTGTCTTGAGCAGGGCCTTTTTGGTGCGAGCGCTGCAAAACCAGCTGCATTTGAGTTTGTGGGTCAGGTGCTGGCGGGAAAAGTATTGGACACCTGAACAGGTGCTGCGTATGAAGCCAGCCATTCTGTTATTATATGTGGAGTAAAAATGGCGCAGCTTCCCCTGACCCCAGACCCTTTTAGTTTGCAAGAGCAGCTCAAAAATCTTGGTGACGAAGAACTTCTTGATTTTTGGGAAGAAAGTCAGCTGCTTGATCATTTTCTGGAAATGACGGAAGCAGAAACTTCGCCGTCGCTGTACTACGAAACCGCCATTCTCTATGAATTACGCCTGCGCACGTGCCGGGGACATGCCTAATTTTTTTCACCTCATTCACTGCACCAAATCTTTTTGAACTCTCGCCCTGTTTGACGCCCTGTGCCAGGATAGATAGAAACACCGCATAGTTGCCCCATTGGAGGAACCCTATGCCGTATATCTTAAGTCTTATCCTGCTGTGTTGCAGCGTTCTTCCTGCCTCTGCAGAGCCAGGTCACGCCCTGGCCATGAACGGAGCCCCGAAATACGGGCCAGATTTTTCCCATTTTGAGTATGCCAGTCCACATGCCCCCAAAGGCGGGACCATGCGTTTTGCCGCTATCGGCACGTTTGACAGTTTCAATCCCTTTATTGCCAAGGGCAATGCCGCTGATGGGCTGGACCTGCTCTTTGATACCTTGACTGTGCAGGCTCTGGATGAACCATTTACAGAATACGGGTTGCTGGCAGAACGCATGGACGTGGCCCCTGATGGCTCAGGCATTACCTTTTTCCTGCGCAAACAGGCCTGCTTTCATACTGGCGCTCCTGTGCGAGCTGATGACGTGGCCTTTAGTTTTACGCTCCTGCGCGACCAGGGTGCGCCCTCGTATGCCCAGTATTATGCCGAGGTAGAACGTGTGGAAGTGCGTGGGGAACGTGAAGTGCATTTTGTGTTCAGCCCTGGCAGCAGCAAGGAATTACCCCTTATTCTTGGGCAGCTTCCTGTGTTTTCCAAAGACTATTGGCAGGATAAGGACTTTGGGGCCTCATCCCTGGACGTGCCTGTGGGCAGTGGTCCGTACACAGTGGGCGACTACAAGCCTGGCCAGCAGATATCCTATACCCGCAATCCCACGTACTGGGGCCGTGATCTGCCTGTTCAAACCGGGCGCTATAATTTTGACACCATAATTTATGATTATTACCGCGACCTGACCGTGACCCTGGAGGCCTTTAAGGCCGGAGAATATGATTTTCGTCAGGAATATAATTCCAAGCAATGGGCCACAGGCTATACAGGTCCGGCCATCAAAGCTGGTCTTGTCCGCACGGAATCCATACCCCATGAGCTTCCTCAGGGTATGCAGGGCTTTGTGTTTAATCTGCGCCGACCTTTTTTTGCCGATGCCAGGGTGCGCCAGGCCATAAATTATGCTTTTGATTTTGAATGGAGCAATAAAAATCTCTTTTATTCCCAATATGCCCGTTCCCAGAGCTTTTTTTCCAATTCTGAAATGGCAGCCATTGGCCTGCCTGGCCCGGAAGAACAGGAAATTCTCGCGCCTCTTGATCTGCCCCCGGAAGTAAGCACCCAGGCCTTTCACCTGCCAGTGACAGATGGCAGCGGCACTATCCGCGATAATCTGCGTGTTGCCACAGATCTGCTTGCTCAGGCTGGCTGGACTGTGCAGAACGGCGTTCTCACTCGTGACGGCCAGCCCTTTGTTTTTGAAATGCTCCTGGTGCAGGCTGATTTTGAGCGCGTGGTCCTGCCATTTCAGCGCAACCTGGCCCGCCTGGGCATTACCATGAATGTGCGCCTGGTGGATACCTCACAGTATTTGCAGCGCTTGCGCTCTTTTGACTATGACATGATTGTGTCCAGCTTTGGCCAGTCCTTGTCTCCGGGCAATGAGCAGCGCTTTATGTGGCATTCCAGTTCAGCCACCATGCCTGGAGCCCGCAATTACTGCGGCATCCAGAACCCGGCCATAGATACCCTGGTTGATCTGGTCATTGCTGCGCCAGATCATGACAGCCTGATTCTGCGCTGCAAAGCCCTGGACCGGGCCTTGTTGTGGGGCTGGTATGTTGTCCCTCACTGGCACACCACGGCCTGGAGAGTTGCCTATTGGGACAAGTTTGGTCGCCCGGAGCATGGGCCGCACTACGGGCTGGACCTGCATACCTGGTGGATTGATGCGGACAAGGAACAGGCCCTTGCAGGCAAACGACGCCAACTGGGGCTGAAATAAATGCTGGCCTATATTGCCCGGCGCATGCTGCTCATTATCCCCACAGTGCTGGGCATTCTGACCCTGAATTTTTTTATCATTCAGGCAGCGCCTGGCGGCCCGGTGGAGCAGATGATTGCCAAAATCCAGGGCCTGGATGTGGGTGCGACCTCGCGGATCACTGGCCCTGGGGCAGAACACCTGCCTGCCCAGTCTTCCTCATCCATATACCGGGGTGCGCAGGGGCTGGACCCGCAGCTGGTGCAGCGCATTGAGCGCATGTACGGCTTTGATCGCCCGGTGTGGGAACGATACGTGACTATGTTACGGTCTTATCTGCGTTTTGACCTGGGCGAGAGTTTTTTTCGCAGCGCCCCGGTCCTTACGCTTATTGCGGAAAAAATCCCGGTTTCCCTGTCCCTTGGCTTGTGGAGCACCTTACTCATCTATGTCCTGTCCATTCCCTTAGGCATTGCCAATGCAGTGCGTCATGGTTCGCGCTTTGATATCTGGACCAGCACGGTCATGATTGTGGGCAATGCCATTCCTGTTTTTTTGTTTGCCATTCTCCTGGTCGTGCTTTTTGCCGGGGGCAGTTACTATAACTGGTTTCCCCTGCGTGGCCTGACCTCGCCCGGCTTTGCCAGCATGAGCCTTGGGCAAAAAATTCTTGATTATTTCTGGCACCTGGCCCTGCCTGTTACGGCCATGGTTATTGGCGGGTTTGCTACCCTGACCATGCTGACTAAAAACTCATTCCTGGATGAAATCGGCAAGCAGTACGTGACCACAGCCAGGGCCAAGGGCCTGACAGAATCAGCTATTTTGTATGGCCATGTGTTTCGTAATGCCATGCTCCTGATTATTGCAGGGTTTCCTGCCGCGTTTATCTCCATGTTTTTTACAGGCTCTTTGCTCATTGAGGTCATTTTTTCCCTTGATGGTCTGGGGCTTCTGGGCTTTGAAGCCACTATCAGCCGGGATTATCCGGTCATGTTCGGGTCTTTGTATATTTTTACCCTTATTGGCCTTGTGACCAAGATCCTCTCTGATATCACCTATATGCTGGTTGATCCTCGCATTGACCTTGGCGCACGTGGAAACCAGCCATGAATCCTGTCACACGCCGCCGCATTCAGACCTTTCGCGCCAATACGCGGGCCTGGTGGTCCTTGTGGATATTCTTATCTGTGTTTGTCGTGAGCCTGGGCGCAGAATGTATTGCCAATGATCGGCCCTTGCTGGTCATGTATGCAGGCCGTTTGTATGTGCCGGTCCTGAAAACCTATCCTGAAACCGTGTTTGGCGGAGATTTTGCCACTGAGGCAGACTACCGCGACCCATACATTACAGACCTTATTTCTTCCAAGGGCTGGATGATCTGCCCCCTGGTGCGCTACAGTTACCAGACCATTAACTATGGCCTGCCGGTTCCTGCTCCTGCCCCGCCCTCACAAGAAAACTGGCTGGGCACAGATGACCAGGGCCGGGATGTGCTGGCCAGGATTATTTATGGCGTGCGTTTGTCCATTCTTTTTGGCCTTATCCTGACCATCACCAGCTCTGCACTGGGAGTCTGTGTCGGGGCTGTGCAGGGCTATTACGGTGGTCTGACAGACCTTATTGGTCAGCGATTTTTAGAAATCTGGTCTGGAATGCCAGCCCTGTTTATCCTCATTATCTTGGCCAGCCTGGTCAGTCCGGGCTTTTGGTGGCTTTTGGGCGTGACCCTGCTTTTTTCCTGGATGGCCCTGGTGGATGTGGTGCGGGCAGAGTTTCTGCGCGGTCGTAATCTGGAATATGTACGCGCAGCCAAAGCTCTGGGCCTGTCAGACCGGGTTATTATGTTTCGTCATATTTTACCCAATGCCATGATTGCCACCATTACCTTTATGCCCTTTATTATCAGCGGTTCCATCACCACCCTAACATCCCTTGATTTCTTAGGCTTTGGCCTGCCCCCTGGTTCTCCGTCTTTGGGCGAGCTGCTGGCCCAGGGCAAAAACAATCTCCAGGCTCCGTGGCTGGGCATTTCTGCCTTTGCTGTGCTGGGGCTGCTGTTAAGTCTTTTGGTTTTTATTGGTGAAGGCGTGCGCGACGCCTTTGATCCCCGTCATCAGGGGCCATCTGCATGACAGGCCATCAGACCCCACCTGCTTCTGACGCCCCGCTTTTACGCCTGCGCAATCTGGATGTGGATTTCTGCCTGCACGGAACATGCACCAAAGCTGTGCGCGGGGTGAACCTTGACGTGTATCCCGGAAAAACCTGCGCCCTGGTTGGAGAAAGCGGGTCCGGCAAATCCGTGACAGCCCTGTCTGTGCTGCGCCTGATTCCAGCTCAGGCCGTGCATCCACGTGGTGCGATTTTTTTTAAGGGCCAGGACATATTGCGCATGGATAGCCATACCTTGCGCCAGGTG
>JAAYGZ010000116.1 GCA_012727515.1 Desulfovibrionales bacterium | reverse complement strand
GGCTTTTTTTTTGCTTATGTGGCTTTTAAATGCTGCGTCCCAGGAAACAAAGGAACAGTTGGCCAAGTATTTTACTGAGTATTCCATTTTTGACGGCCCACCCAAATCCATGACACCAGATTCCAGCGGCGCATCCTCTTCCCAAGATCAGATAGCGCCAATCATGCCAACAAGTTCTGCTGGAGGTGGCGAAGGTGAAAGATCTCCGGAAGAAATTCTCAGAGAAGCAATGGCCAAAATGATTGAGGAAAAACTGGCTGCCTACAAAGATGCCCTGATGATTGACACCTTTGAAAGCGGCGTACGCATCCAGATGATTGAGAGTCAAGGCAAGCCTTTTTTCGATTCTGGCAGTGCCACTCCCACAGAAGACGCTCTTAAAGTTTTGCGAGTCATTGCTGATACAGTGCGCGACATGCCCCAACAACTGGCGGTGGAAGGGCATACAGACTCCAAACCCTTAGGCGGCCCAAGTTCTCGCTATACAAACTGGGAGCTCTCCACTGACCGGGCATCATCAGCCAGGCTGGCCATGGAACGCTTTGGTATTCCATCCAAACGGATGATTCGCGTGGCTGGCTATGCAGACACACAGCCCCTTATTGTGGATAACCCGGAAGATCCACGCAACCGCCGTGTCAGCATTCTACTTTTTAACCCCCATGAACCCAAAGAAAAATACAAGACCCCACTTGTCCCTGATCTGCCTAATGCCTCTGTCGTGCCCCCAAATGACGAAGGCCTGGCCTTTCCCCGTTAGCTCCAAATACAATCCTGGCTCAAAACTGGGCCAGGATTGTCACATCAAGCCGCACAGACTGTGGGTCAGACAGGTTTTACTTCCAGAACATCATCAAAAAACGCGACAAGCATCAAATTTTTACCTCCAGCCTGTACTTCTTGGCTCTGGTCAGGAAAAAGTTCGCACAGCGCCTCAAAACTATCGCCTACAAAAACAGCCTTGGCCTCACCATTACTCTCCCAGCGCACCACAGTGCCATCATTCATGGCCAGCATCTCGCCATCATGAAGCCGCACAGGTAAATCCTTTTCTGAGTACTGCATGTTCCACCTCCTAAAATGGGTTACCGGTTTCCAAAATTTTATATAATCATACCATACAGCGAAGCAGGGTCAAGAAAAGATAGAAGCCCACAAGTCCGCATAGCTGTTCTCGGCCCAGCTCCTTGCTTGACTGAACAAAAGAACATGCCTAGTGGCTCGTGGGCCAAAAAACCAGACAGGAGAATACGCACAGCATGAATGTATTGGAAAAGGAAATTCGTAAAAATATTGAAAAACGCCGTACCTTTGGCATTATCAGCCATCCGGATGCCGGCAAAACAACCCTGACTGAAAAATTACTTCTCTTTGGCGGGGCCATTGCCATGGCCGGGACCGTTAAGTCTCGTAAATCGTCGCGTCATGCCACTTCTGACTGGATGAAAATGGAGCAGGAACGCGGTATTTCCGTGACCACATCGGTCATGAAATTTGAGTACAATGGCTACGAGATCAATTTGCTTGATACCCCTGGTCATGAAGATTTTTCAGAAGATACGTACCGCGTGCTCACGGCTGTTGACTCGGCCCTGCTGGTTATTGACAGTGCAAAAGGTGTTGAAACACAGACAAAAAAACTCATGGATGTCTGCCGGATGCGCAACACGCCCATCATGACCTTTATTAATAAACTAGACCGCGATGGCCTGGAGCCTTTGGACGTACTTGCTGATATTGAAGATCACCTCGGTATTGAATGTGCTCCGTTAAGTTGGCCCATTGGCATGGGCAAAGCATTCAGGGGCACCTATTCCATCTATAAGAATCACATTCATCTTTTTTCCGCCACCCACGGCGGTGGGATTCAGCAAGGCATCCATATTACTGATCTGCATGACCCCAGACTGGATGAACTGCTGGGGCAACAGGCAGACAATTTGCGTCGAGATCTGGAATTGCTGGCCGGAGCAGGAAATCCATTTTCTGTGGATCGTTACCTGGCAGGCTCCCAGACCCCTGTTTTTTTTGGCAGCGCCATCAATAATTTCGGAGTTCAGGAACTCCTGGATACCTTTGTGGAACTCGCCCCCTGCCCTCAGCCCAGAACAGCGCTGACTCGCGATGTTTTCCCCTCTGAGCCGGAATTTTCAGGTGTGGTGTTTAAAATTCAGGCCAATATGGACCGCGCTCATCGGGATCGCATTGCGTTTTTACGCATTTGTTCGGGCAAGTTTACCCGTGGCATGAAAATGCTGCACCACCGATTGGGCAAGGAAATTCAAGTCAGTAATGCAACTATTTTTATGGCTCAGGATCGTGCAGGAGTAGATGAAGCCTATGCAGGTGATATTATTGGTCTGCATAATCATGGCACCATTAAAATCGGCGATACGTTTACACAAAAAGAAGAGCTGAAATTTATCGGCATTCCGAGCTTTGCCCCTGAGCATTTCCGCAAAGTTATCCTCAAAAGCCCGCTTAAGGCCAAACAACTTCAAAAAGGCCTGGTGCAACTGGCAGAAGAAGGAGCTGTGCAGGTTTTTCGGCCTGTGCTGGGTAATGATTATATTTTAGGTGCAGTGGGTGTGCTTCAGTTTGATGTAATTATTTCGCGTCTCAAGGAAGAATACGCAGTGGACGCCCTGTATAGCCCGGTAAATCTTGCAACTGCCCGCTGGATTCAGGCTGAAGACAAAGCCATCCTGGACCGCTTTCAAAAAGATCTCGCTGCATCTTTAGCTCTGGACTCAGAAGGCAATCTGGCCCTGCTTGCTGATAGTACCTGGAGACTGGAATATATTATGGAGCAATGGCCAGACATTCAATTTCATACAACTCGCGAGAAGAAATAGCAGCGCACTGTACGCACTGCTGAAAATTTGCTGATGAAACTGTTTTTGTCATTTCCCGGAGGGGCAGGACCACTTTTGAAATGACATAGTTATCAGCATGTACCCAGCCTGATAAACGCACAAGCCTTTGGGATTGCCACTTCATGCCCTGCTTATTTCTTCTTGTACTTCTTTGTCTGATTCCAGATCCGGCCTGGGCCTGGGGTCCGGGAGTGCATCTGACTATTGGCAATGCCATTCTGACGCAACTGGTACATTTGCCTGCAACCATTGCGGCCATCCTTGCTGCATATCCTGAACACTTTCTCTATGGCGCATTGTCCGCAGATATTTTTATCGGCAAAGGCTGCCAGACCACCCCAACTCACTCTCACAACTGGAATACAGCGCGTGCCTTATGGCGTACAGCACACGAGCCCGCCCACCAGGCCTATGCCTATGGCTATCTCACCCATTTGGCCGCAGATGTTATTGCTCATAATTACCTGGTGCCTAATCTGCTCGGATTTTCCGTTGTCAGGGGTAAACTGGCCCATACTTATGTGGAAATGCTTGCAGATTTATGTGTTGACTGGCCTCAAAAACAAGGTTCACGTATTTTTTGCCAGCCACATTCCTGCTCTGACACGTTGCTTTTGCAGGCTGTACGTC
>JAAYGZ010000115.1 GCA_012727515.1 Desulfovibrionales bacterium | reverse complement strand
CTCCAGGGGCATAGAAAGCAGGGACAAAGGCAAACCAATCTGGTTATTTAAATTACGAAAATTTTTAGATGTGCGTCCAGCCTGGGCCAATGCCAGAGCCAACATTTCTTTGACCGTTGTTTTGCCTGCTGAACCTGTCACCCCAATAACAACCGCGTGTGTGCGTTCCCGCCAGGCCCTGGCCAATTGCCCCAGTGCCAGAGTTGTGTCCCGGACCATCAGCACCGGGACAGACACATCCAATGGCGTACTGGCCACCACTGCAACCGCGCCAGCAGCAATGGCCTGCCGGGCAAATTGATGCCCATCCAGACTTTGGCCCATAATGCAGAAAAACAGATCGCCTGGCTGAACTTCCCGGCTGTCAATGCGTACCTGCCGGACTTCCAGATCACAGCTGATGTCGCAACACGCGCCCATGGCCTGGCCGATTTCCTGCAAGGTCATGTTCATGCGACCAGCTCCCTGGCCACGTCCACATCAGAAAAATGGACTTTTTCAGTGCCAATGATCTGATAATCTTCGTGCCCTTTGCCCGCGATAAGCAGTGCGTCCCCCGGACGCAGACATGAAATGGCCAGGGCAATGGCTTTGCGACGATCCACCTCACGATACACAATCGGAGTTCCGCGCAGTCCTGGCTCAACCTGATCTAAAATTGCTTCAGGGTCTTCAGTGCGCGGATTGTCTGAAGTCAGCACAGCGACATCACTGAAGCGAGCCACTGCCTGACCCATACGAGGACGCTTGGTAACGTCCCGGTCTCCGCCACACCCGAAAACAGTGATTAAGCGGGCAAAACCCATGTCTTTGAGCGCGGTCAGAACCTTTTCCAAAGCATCCGGCGTATGGGCGTAATCAACAAAAATAGTAAGGCCCTGCGTATTGGGCACGCGCTCCAGCCGTCCTGGCGCACCAAGGGCTGTTGCCAAGGCGCTCATCTGTTCCGGGGTCAACCCAAGTAACAAGCCAGCCCCTTGCGCTGCCAGCAGATTAGCCGCGTTATGCCGACCAACTAGCGCAGTGCGCAAATCCCAGGACTGTTTATGCCAGGTCATACGCAAACACATGCCCCACGGCCCTGCCTCCACAATCGTGCCCTGCAGATCAGCATCGTTGTCCAGACCATAACTGAGCAGATCAGAACGTCTGGCCAGAAGCTCGCGTCCATACGAATCATCCACATTCACAGTGCCCTGTACACAGTGCGATTCCGGGTCCAGAAACAAACGGGCCTTGGCTGCAAAATAGGCATCCATGTTCTGATGATAATCCAGATGATCCTGAGTCAGATTCGTGATTATGCCCACAGCCACAGGCATTCCTGCAATACGCTCCTGGTCCAGGGCATGAGAGGAAATTTCCATGACCACATCACTGACCTGGTCACGCTGCATCTGGCCCAAAAGCCCGTGCAAGGTAAGACAATCCGGCGTGGTCATGGCAGATGGAGTGCTGTGACCATTCCAGGTCGCACTGATTGTGCCAATCAACCCGGTTTGCCGTCCATGGGCCCGCAAAAGATGATCCACCAGATACGCCACCGTGGTCTTGCCATTGGTTCCGGTCACACCAATAATTCGTGGCAGTACATGCTCTGTGCCCTCGGCGATACGCGCCAAGACCCCAAGCACCTGCCCGGGACGGGAATGCTGCACATACAAGACCCCACTATGCTGTGCCGGAAGCACATCGCGGCCATAGACAACAGCTCTGGCGCCACGGGCCACTGCATCATCGCAGAACTGCCCACCATGAACACGCGATCCTGGCAGGGCAACAAAAATATCTCCGGGCCGCACCTGTCCGGAATGAGTGCGCACATGTGCTCCGCCACGCACCAGGTTGATAAGTTCGTGCTCTAGGCCCATGACCATGTCCTTAACTGGGGTCCTGGCGCAGCCAAAGCTGACACCGTTTGTCTGCTGGCCATTTTTCACCAGGCAGAGGTTTTTGTTTTTCAATGACCACGCCGTGGCCACTGATTTTGGGCACAATGCCCTGGCCAACTAAAACCTCTACGGCCTGGCGTACTGTTACACCGGAAAAATTAGGCATATTTTCTGTGGAAACTGCAATAGTCTCGTATTTCTGCACAGCAGCCACATATTTTGGTGCTGAAGACTGCGAACGAACGATGGCTTCCTTGGGTTCTGACAACATGCCCGAAGCAGTCAGAAGCTGTACGCCTATGGCGCGTACTTCCGGAGCCACGATCACGCCCCCGTAATGTCCGCCCTGGGGTTCATCTACCATCATAACCACCAGATAGCGGGGGTTGTCCGCTGGAAAAATTGCAAAAAATGAAGCGATATAATCACCACCATATCCACCAGTGGGGCTGGCTTTCTGTGCGGTCCCTGTTTTGCCGGCCACGCGCACGCCATCAATGCGGGCCCTGGTGCCTGTTCCATCCATCTGGACCACTTCTTCCAGCATGGCCATGACAGATCGGGATACTTCTGTGGAAAATACTCGCTGTTCACCTGTGGGCGGTTCAGATGTACAGGTCAGGCGCAGTGGACGCCGTACACCATCATTGGCCAGACACAGATAGGCTTCTGCCATTTGCAGCATGGTAACGCCCACGCCCTGCCCAAACGCGGCATTGGCCAGATCAATCTGCGTCCATTGCCCTGGAGGGCGAACAAGGCCAGCAGATTCGCCAGGCAAAGGCAGGCCCACCGGACGCACCAGACCAACTTGTTCAAAATAGCGGTGCAGCGCTGGCGCACCCAAGGCAAGGCCGATTTTGGCGCTGCCAATATTACTTGAATAGCGGATAATTTCACTGACCGTGAGCTTGTCATAGTCATGAGTATCTTTAATGCGCTTGCCACCGACCTTCCATTTTCCATTTTCACAAAAATACTTTGTTGTTGGCGTGCAGATGTTTTCCTGCAAGGCAGCAGCAACCATGATTGGCTTCAGCGTTGATCCTGGCTCAAAAATATCAACGGCCAGGCGGTTTTTCCACTCCCCGGCAGTTTTTTTGACTACATTGGGGTTAAAGAGCGGATAATTTCCCCAGGCCAGAATGTCTCCACTTGGAATGTCCACCACCAATCCCATGCCTGTTTTGGAGCGGGATTTGAGTACGCTGCGGGCCAGGGCTTCTTCCAGGGCAAGCTGCACCTGGGCATCAATGGTCAGGCGTAAATCCTGGCCATCAAAACTTTCCGCATCACCTTTTTCACTGGAGGACAGCCTGTTTCCTGCTGCATCCTTCTGGACAATATACTTGGCTGAAGACGGGGCAAGGTAGTCATTAAAACTCTTTTCCAGGCCCTCAATGCCCTGGCCATCCACATTGACAAAGCCGAGCAATTGCCCGGCCATGTGCCCCTGGGGATACTGACGTGAATTTTCCGCATCCAGGTACACGCCAGGCATATTTTCTTCACGAATAGCCTGGGCCTGGGCATCACTTATCTTTCGATCTACCCAGACAAAACGCTTTTTGGGGTCAAGGCTTGCAGCTACTGCCTGAGGATTTCGGCCTAAAATTTTTCCTAACTGCGAGGCCACAGCCCAGCGGTCCACCATTTCATGTGGCCGCACATAGACAGACTGTGTGGTGATGGTTTTGGCCAGCAGCAAGCCATTGCGATCTAAAATCTGTCCCCGCTTTCCGGATACTGTTTCTGCAACCCAATACTGCCGGTTGGCCATTTTTGCGTATTCAGGCCCTTTGATTACTTGCACATAATACGCTCTGGCCCACAGCCCCATAATGGCCAGGGCAAAGAGTACGCCGACAAAAACTATTTTGCCGCGACTTCTGTCTTTGGGAGGTTTCTGTGCTGTACGAGACATAAATTCTATTCAATCATACGGATCTGCTCACGCCTGGGGGAATGCAGTCCTGCTTTTTCCGCCCGCTCGCGCAAGGTTGCCGGTGCTAAAAGGTACTGACGCTCTATCAACAGCTTGGAATGCTGATCCTGCTTGTCCTGATAGGTCCGCTCCAACGATTTCAGGGCATAGGCAGAGTCCACGCGCTCAATATTGACCCAGACCAGGCTCAGCCCAAGAATAATGGCCAATACAAACATGAGCACAAGCGCCCATAGTCCCTGTCCTGTCTGCGCCATACTCAAATTTCTACACCCGTTCTGCAATACGCAGTTTGGCACTGCGGCTGCGACTGTTACTTGCAATTTCTTCTTCTGTGGGCACCAGAGGTTTACGGGTCAGCACGGTCAGTTTGCGCTGATGACCGCACTGGCACAGTGGATATTCTCGTGGACACACACAGTCTTTGCTTTCCCGCCGAAAAAAATGCTTTACCAACCGATCTTCCAATGAATGAAATGAAATGACTGCCAGCCGTGCTCCTGGGCGAAGCACATCGACTACGCGCTCTAAAAACTGCTCAAGCTCTTCCAATTCCCGGTTCACCGCAATACGCAAAGCCTGAAACGTCTTTGTTGCCGGATGATTGCGAGCAAGCGCCCGGCGTTTGGCCGGATATGCCTCGGAAACAATACGCGCCAGGTCCAGCGTTGTTTCAATGCGTTGCGTTTGCCGCGCTGCCACAATGGCCCGGGCAATGCGGCCAGCCATGGGTTCTTCCCCGTACTCACCAATGATACGCCGCAAACGCTCCAGGGCTGCGCCATTGACCAGGGCCGAAGCTGGCTCCAGACCAGAATGCACATCCATGCGCATATCAAGAGGCCCAGTATGCAAAAACGAAAATCCGCGCTCTGGCTGGTCCAGCTGAAGCGATGACACACCAAGATCAGCGATAACTCCGTCCACCAGGTCCCAGCCCAGTTCCTGCAATGGGTCTGTACAATGCTGAAACGAGGTATGCGCAAAATGTACTGCACCGACATAGTCTGCGAGTCTGGCCTGCGCCGCATTCAGGGCTTGTCTATCACGGTCAAGCCCCAGCACCTGGGCCTGACCCTGAGTAAGGGCTAAAAGCTGAAGCGTATGGCCACCCAGGCCCAAGGTTGCATCCAGATACCGCCCTCCTGCCCGTGGCGCGATCCAGTGCATGACCTCGTCTCGCATGACCGAAATATGTGTAGCCCGTGCTTCCATGTGCGCCTCTGTCTAAAACCGCAATTCAAAGCCATTCTCAGCCAGATCATCCATGACCTGGTCAAAATCATCCTGCATCGCCCTGCGCTGGGCTTCAAAGCGCTCCAGATCCCAGATTTCAAATTTGCGCCCCACACCGGCAAGAACAATGTCTTTTTGCAGGCCAGCATAGCTGCGCAGATGTGGCGGAATAAGCACCCGCCCTTGCTTATCCAGGGTGACTTCCACTGCGCCGGAAATAAAAAAGCGATGAAAATCACGAAATTTCCTGTTGGCCATGTTCAGCGTGGAAAAACTCTGCTCAATGACCTGCCATTCAGGCATGGGATACACTGCAATGCAGTCATCAAAATTGGTCATCATCAGCGTGCCATCAGGCGATTGCGCAAAAACTTCGTCACGAAATTCAGGCGGCAACATGAGTCGCCCCTTTGGATCTTGTGTACGTTGTGCATGCCCTCTGAACATCTGTTTTCCTGCCCTGTCTTCCACTTTTTACCACTTTTCACCACTCTTAACCACCACTCCCCTGTTGCGTCAAGCAAAGCATTTTTTAATATAAAATAAAAAAATAAATAATTATACTACTATAATAAAAAATTATACTCACCTGCAGGCAATAAAAATTCGGATAAAAAAATAAAGAAAACAAACAAAATTGCCAAAGAATAAAAATAAAAAAAGAGAGCAGAAAATAACGTCCTGAGCCAAGGCTGCATTAGGTAGTGTCGTCACGAGACTGACGCCCATAAAAAAATGCACCGAATTTGAACCGCTGCAATAAATGAACTGACATTTTTTGCATATCGTGTCGCTATGCCTCGCCATTGCTTCAAGTATAGAAAAGCATT
>JAAYGZ010000014.1 GCA_012727515.1 Desulfovibrionales bacterium | reverse complement strand
TTGTGTGTGTCTGCGTGCCATGTCTGTTTTAATCGCCCGCGCAGCCTGACACGCAAAGCCTCGTTCGCCAAAACAATCTGGGCTGTGTACACACATCTGGCAGAGTTAATCCGCACGTATATGCACGGCACCTACAGCCCAGACCCAAACACGCCAGGGCGAATGCTCTTGTCTGTGAATCTGACCCAGGTTCAGAAAATGTGTCAGGAATTAAATCAGCGAATTGCTGTGCTTAATAAAAGCAATCGCCCCTCTGAGTCCCTGGGATTTGCACGACGCCTGGACCAGGACAGGGTGATGAAAGAACGCATTACCGGGGGCGGCAGTGAATCCTGGCGATTAGATGCGGATTTATCCTTTGCCCCGCTGAACTGCGATGACCTGGGCCTGCCCGTGTATCCGGATTTACCCGTTGATACCAAGGCCCGCACTACACTTACCCGCTTTTGCCACGCCTTTTACGCCCAGCACCAAAAACATGCAGACGCCATGCTTGCGGAAATTCAAAACCCGGACAACAAGCGCGTCTGTACACTATTGCGGCAATAATACTGATAAATTGCTGCGTTGTTTCTGTTCCACACCCAGTACATAGTAAGGATACAAGATGAAGAATCGCGTTATGCGTGCGAATATCATGCTCTTATGCTCAGCGCTTATCTGGGGCACAACATTTGTGGCTCAGCGCGTGGGCATGGAGCACATGGGGCCGCTGACCTTTAATGGCATTCGTTTTGCCTTGGGCGCTATGGCCTTGTTGCCTTTTCTTTTTTTCCTCAAACGTCGTCGGGCCAAAACTCCTGTGCCGCGAGCATATCTTGTGCAGGGCGGAGCTGCCATGGGCCTGGTGCTTTTTTCAGGAGCCTGGTTGCAGCAATTTGGCCTGTGCTTTACCACAGCGGGCAAGGCCGGGTTTATTACCGGGCTGTATGTGGTTTTTGTGCCTGTGGTCGGTATTTTTCTGCATCATCGTTACGGCCTGGGCACCTGGGCTGGCGCGGTTCTGGCCATTGCCGGCATGTATCTGCTCAGTGTGACCGAAGCGCTGTCCATGAGCCAGGGAGATCTGCTGGTTTTGCTTTCTGCGTTGTTCTGGGGCATTCATGTGTTACTTATTGATCATTGGGGCAAGGGCCTGGATACGGTAGATGCTGTAACCTTGTCAGCAGTGCAGTTTGCCCTGTGCTCTGCCATTAGCCTGACAGCGGCCCTGCTTTTTGAAACCATGACCTGGGCTGCGGTGCGCAATGGCGCACTTCCTATCTTGTACAGTGGATTTATGAGTGTGGGCGTGGGCTATACCTTTCAGGTTGTGGCCCAGCGAGACGCCAAGCCTGCTCCGGCAGCAATTATTTTAAGCCTGGAAGCGGTCTTTGCAGTTCTGGCGGGCTGGATTGTGCTTGACGAGACCCTGACCGCTCGCGCAATGCTGGGTTGTACACTGATGCTGGTTGGAATGATTTGGTCCCAGGCACGGCCCTAGCTTATAACCAAGAGTTTGCCATGGCTCCTGAATCTCTTCTTTTATTGGGCGCTGATCCTGCATGGCAGGCCCAGGTCCAGGCAGTGGCTCCAGAGCTGGGCCATACTGTTTCTGCCCCCTGCCTTAATCTGGAAGCAATACTCTCAGAACTTGCTGTGCACACCTGGACCATGCTGCTTGTGGAAGGCCAGGCCTGGACGCAGAATCCAGCGCTATGTGAGGCCGCAGAACATGCGGACGTGGCTGTGGTACTGGTTGGTAATGACCAAGAAAACCAATCAGAAGACCTGTGTGTCCTTGCCACGCCACTGAATCTC
>JAAYGZ010000114.1 GCA_012727515.1 Desulfovibrionales bacterium | reverse complement strand
TTCTGGGAGTATTGGGCAGCAATCCGCCAGGCCAACAATATATGAGCATCATGAACCTTGATCAGACTTCATCTGTGGTAATCATTGGCGCACAAGGCCAGATGGGGCAACGTTTTGTGTCCGCCTTTATCCAGCATGGCAGTCCAGTGACACAGCTGGATCATCCCCTGGATATGCACACCGTGGCCCAGGCTGTGCCCCAGGCTGCTTTGGTCCTTTTATGCGTGCCCATTACGGCCATGGCTGAAGTGGTCAGAGACGTGGCCCCATATCTTGCCCCCCAGACCATTTTAGCAGATATTTGTTCGGTCAAGGTCGAGCCTTTGAACATCATGCTGGAGGCCACGACCACACCCGTGGTGGGCACTCACCCACTTTTTGGACCACAAACTGATACAGAACTGCGCATGGCCATAGTCCCTGGCCGTGAAGATGCAGCCGCTCCTGTTTTAGCTCAATATTTTCATACGTTGGGCTTTACCCCGTTCATGACAACAGCCCACGAACATGACCGGGCCATGGCCTATATCCAGGGACTTAATTTTGTCACCACAGTGGCCTATCTCTGCGCATCGCCAGAGCTTGCCCAACTGGAACAATTTTTTACCCCTTCCTTTGCCCGGCGCATGGAAGCAGCCACCAAAATGATCACTGAAGACGCAACCCTTTTTACAAATATGTTTGAAGCCAACCCCTACAGCCTGGAGGCAGTGCGTTTGTTTCGATCTTATCTAAATGTGGCCGCAGGCGGAGATCTGGACCTTTTGAGTCAAAAGGCTCTTTGGTGGTGGCACAAGCAGCATGACGTTGGGGGACCAGCTTCCTGACGGCATGTTCTGCCGTCATTAAAGGCAAATAAAGGCAATCAAGGCCGGTTCCTCAGGGAACCGGCCTTTTTTTATCCATAAAAACTATAATCCACGGAGATACCATGATCACCATTGCACAACAGGGTACTTGGCTGCCAGCAGATACCCAGACTCCCATTTCTTTGTACCTGGCACTGGTTCGCGACAAACATGGCTTTTTACTTGAAAGCTCGGAAGTTGATGGCCGTCTTGGTCGTTACAGCCTCATTGGTTGGGATTTTCGCCTGATTCTGTCCTGCGTCAACGGCAATCTTGAGGTCCAAAGCTTTGACCCTCGTTTGCATGACCTCAAACGTTATTCGGGACAAGGTTATATTCAGGGTCTGCGTTCTTGTCTGGACAATGTATGCATTACTGCTCCAGAAAACTTGGGTGCCCTGCCAGCTGTAACCCGGAGCATCTGCGGATATCTGGCCTACAACATGGGCGGAATTTTTGAACCAGCCCTGGCTGACAAACTTCCCCCTGCTTCAGGCCAATCCACCTTTGTCCTGCCTGGAAAAATTATTGTCTTTGACCATCTTCACCACCGCTGTTGCTATCTGACCCTGGACAGCACAGCACAGTTAAATGGCTGCCAACGCATCAGCCCTCCAGCCCAGCCTGTGGTTGGAGCCATTACCATTCAACCGGAACATGAACAATTCGTGCGTCAGGTAGAACGGGCCAAAGACTATATCGCACAAGGGGAAGCCATTCAAATTGTCCTCTCCACCCGCTTCAGTGCCCCTTTTTCAGGCTCTCCTTTTGAACTCTATCGTCGCCTCCGCCAAATTAACCCCTCGCCCTATACCTTCTTCATGCATTTTGAAGAGCAAACCCTCATGGGCTCCTCCCCGGAGCTGCTGATTCGTTGCGAAGATGGGCTGCTGCAACTGCGTCCCATTGCCGGAACCAGAGTGCGGGGAGTTACTGAAGCTGAGGATCAACAACTGGCCCACGATCTTGTGCACGATAAAAAAGAATGCGCTGAACACGCCATGCTTGTGGACTTGGGACGCATGGATCTGGCCCGTATTGCTGAACCAGAAAGTGTGCGTGTGGACAAATACATGCAGGTTGAACGTTTTTCCCATGTTATGCACCTGACCTCCTATTTATCAGCAGGCCTGGCCAAAGGACTGGATGCCCTGGACGTGCTGCGGGCAGGTTTTCCTGCCGGGACAGTATCTGGTGCTCCCAAGATCAGGGCCATGCAAATCATTGCTGATGAAGAAAAAATGGATCGTGGTCCATACGCCGGAGGCATAGGCTGGATTGGACTGGATAAAGGCCAGGTCAATCTGGATATGGGCATCACCATCAGATCCTTGTGGGTCAAAAATGGCACTGTTCATTGGCAAGCTGGAGCAGGACTGATTGCTGAATCAGATCCCGAAAAGGAATGGCAGGAATGTCACAACAAGGCGCGGGCCATTTTAAAGGCCATTACCAGTACCGGTGCAGGAGATGAATTTGTCCATCGCACTCTGTGAAACACCTCTTTGCAACCTGGTTCAGGTTACCCTGCTTTTGGGCGTAAACCACTGGGTGCCGCGTAAAAGCAAATAAGGAGAACATTATGCATACAATCAGTCATATTCTTGAACACCTTGCCAAGGGGCAAGACCTGTCTGTGGAACAGGCATCCATGGTTTTTGGACTGCTCATGACCGGAGAAATAGAGCCTGCCCAAGCCGGAGCTTTCCTCCTTGGTCTGCGCAGCAAAGGAGAAACAGCTGGTGAGCTTTCAGCAGCTGTCAACACTGCTTTGCAACACGCTCGGCTGGTCACGGGATTGTCAGGAACGCGCATCGACACCTGCGGTACAGGAGGAGATGGCAGACATAGTTTCAACTGTTCCACAGCTGTATCCTTTTTTCTGGCTGATCTTGGATATCAGGTGGTTAAACATGGTAATCGGGCTATTTCCAGTTCCTGTGGCAGTGCAGACGTTGTTGAAGATCTTGGTTTGCCTCTGGTTAATGACCCCGAAGATGCGGCCGCAGAACTGGCCAGGCACAACTTTGTTTTTCTCTTTGCCCCCTACTTTCATCCGGCCTTTCGCCACATCGGCCCTATCCGACAACAACTTGGGATTCGTACTGTGTTCAACTTCATGGGACCACTCCTTAATCCGGCTCTGCCCACCCATCAGATCCTGGGGGTGCCCGATTTTCGCCTGGCTCCCATGATGGCTCAGGTGCTGGCAGAACGTTCCATTCTGGAAAAAGCGGCCATTGTTCATGGAGCAGGCAGTTTTGATGAACTGACTCCCTGTGGACCGGGACAGGTCATTTTTGTTGAATATTGACAAATTCGCCAGACAAGCATTGATCCCAAAGACTATGATTTTCCTTCCTGCACCCCAGAAGACCTGGCCTGTGCCCGCAAGGAAGATGCCCTGACCCTGCAACGACAAGTTTTGGCCGGGAATGGGCCTTTGGCCTTGCAGCACATGGTCGCTCTTAACCTTGGCGTGGCCATCTTTCTCCTTG
>JAAYGZ010000113.1 GCA_012727515.1 Desulfovibrionales bacterium | reverse complement strand
GCACTGGGGTGCGCTTTGTGAATCGTCAGGCCGGATCAGGAACCAGGGTTTTGTTTGATTATGAATTACAGCGCCATAACCTTGAAGCTGATGATATCAGCGGCTATGGCTATGATGAGTACACGCACATGGCTGTGGCAGTGGCAATTCTTTCGGGCAAGGCTGACACCGGGCTTGGGGTGCGTTCTGCTGCCAATGCCCTGGGGCTTGATTTTGTGCCTCTGGCTGAAGAACGCTATGACCTGCTCATTCCTGAGGAATTATTTGACACACCCATGCTGCGCACGGTTCTGGACGTTATAACCTCTGCTCGTTTCAGGCAGGCAGTGGAGGCACGGGGCGGATATTCGACCCGCGAAACCGGAAATCTGGTGCAGGGCTGACGTGAATGCCAGGGGGCTATGGGGCTGGCGTGGCATGGTGCAGCACCATGTCGCCATATTGTAAATCCAGATACATCCACGCATTGTGCAGCTGAGATGGCCGGTTCAGAATATACTTAAGCGCCTCAGCTGCCTGCAGGCTGGCAATAAGGCCGACCGTGGCGGATAAAACAGCAGGAGAGCCAGTGGGGCGTTGCTGGGGGTACAGGCACTCATAGAGCGTGCCTCCGGGTAGTTGCACACCAACCTGTCCGCACCAGCCGCGCACAGAACCATGAACCAAAGCAATGCCCTGGGCAGTGCAGGCCTGGGCCAGGTCACGACGGGTCTGACTGTCATCAAGGCAGTCAAGGACCACGTCAGCCTTGGCCAAAACAGTGCTTTGACGAAAATCAACCGGAAAAACAGTGACCTGGCAAAATGGATGAATAGCTGCAACGCGGCGGGCAGCCACTTCAGCCTTGTTGTGTCCCAGGGTTGCAGTCAGGGCATTGAGTTGGCGATTGCAGTTGCTGATGGAAAAAACATCCGGGTCAGCCAGGCGCAGATGTCCGATGCCCATGCGGGCCAGGTGCTCAATAACATAGCCGCCCAATCCGCCACAGCCGATAACGGCTGCTGTGGTCCGGGCCAGAATACTCTGCTCGTCCTGGCCTATGGGGCCGATGTTTCGGGAAAAACACGCTGCGCGTTGTGTCATATGTACCTCGCTTGTGATTGCTCTGGGCTAGCCAGGGCCCTACATTGTGTCAATCCACGTCAGTTTCTGTACGTTTTTGCATTTTTCTTCCCATATTTTTTCTCTGATCTGATCATACGTTCAAGAGTTGACGAAAGCATTCCCGCAACGCATGTTTACCCTGCGTCAGCGCAGGCATAATGAGGTGAAAAAACATGGCCCTTGTACCCAAGATGATGACAACCAGGGACGTTGCAGAGTTTTTGCATATTCATGAAAAAATGGTCTATACCCTGGTTTCTGAAAAGGGGCTGCCCGCTACCAAGGTCACGGGAAAATGGCTTTTTCCACGCTACCTTGTGGAACAATGGGTTGAGAACAATGTTGTTAATTTTCCTGATACGATTCGTCCGATAACGGCAAATCAGCGCCTTCTGGTTGTGGCTGGCAGTAATGATCTGCTGTTGGATAAAACTATTTCTTTATTTAATCGTATGTATTCCGGGCATCTGGCTGTATTTGGCAATGTCGGCAGCATGGGCGGGGTGCGGGCCTTGCGCAATAATTTATGTCATATTGCCGGAAGTCATTTGATTCAGGATGATGAGGAAGAGTATAATTTTCAGTTTGCGTCGCAGGAATTTGAGCGTTTGCCTGTGGTGGTTAATTTTTGCAAACGCAGACAAGGCCTTATGGTGGCCCAGGGCAATCCGCATGAAATTTATGCCATTGATGACTTTAAGCGCCCGGGCATTCGCATGATCAACCGATCGCTGGGCACAGGCACACGGCTTTTATTGGACCGGGAACTGCACAAAGCCGGTATCCGGACTGATAAAATTGCAGGCTATGAGCGCGAGGTTGCGCGGCACATGGATGTGGGGCTGGCAATTTTGTCTGGTCAGGCTGATGTGGGCATGGGCATTGAAGAAGTGGCTGTGGCCCTGAACCTGGAGTTTGTGCCCCTGCGCTGGGAACGGTTTGATCTGCTGGTAAATAAAGATGTTTTTTTTGAGCCCCTGGTGCAGCGTTTTCTGGGAATTTTTCAGACAGAGGATTTTAAACATGTCGGGCAGAATCTGCATGGATATGATATCAGCATGGTTGGAAAAATAATGTACCAGGAATCACTGTAACCATTTTCACTAACGTATTACACAGGAGTTGTTGCTATGAATCATGTTAAATTGTGTCTGGCCTGTTTGCTTGTGCTGGCGTGTGCAAGCGTTGGGGCTGCTGAGGACAAGGTACTGAAGATGTCCACCACTACAAGCACCCAGGAGTCAGGCCTGCTGGACACCTTGTTGCCTCTTTTTAAGGAGCGCACAGGAATCACGGTCAAAGTTGTGGCCAAAGGCACTGGCGCAGCCATTCGTGACGCCATTGACGGCAATGTGGATGTTATTTTTGTGCACGACAGGGATCGTGAAGAAGCTTTTGTGCAGGATGGCTATGGCACA
Source organism: Desulfovibrionales bacterium (assembly GCA_012727515.1). Classification (GTDB taxonomy): domain Bacteria; phylum Desulfobacterota; class Desulfovibrionia; order Desulfovibrionales; family Desulfomicrobiaceae; genus Desulfomicrobium. Next base: position 3,992 of record JAAYGZ010000113.1, on the reverse strand, counting down.
AAGCGGTACGCAGTCATGCACAATGATTTTATTCTGCTTGGACCAGCCACAGATCCGGCCAAGGTCAAAGGAAGTGCTGATGGCGCAGCAGCCATGAAAAAAATTGCCACGGCCAAGGCAACCTTTATTTCCCGTGGTGATGATTCCGGAACGCATGTCAAGGAACAGGAGCTGTGGGGAGCGTCCGGCATTGCTGTGGAAAAGATGACCACCACCATGGACAAGGGTGGCAGCACGGTTGAGATTACTGCCACAGCCCCTGCGGACAACGCTGGCTGGTATCTGTCTGTGGGCCAAGGCATGGGCAAGACCCTGACCATGGCAGACGAGAAGCAGGCCTATACGCTGGCTGATCGTGGTACATATATCAAATATGCGTTTGGACGCGATCTGCCCATTGCCCTGGATATTCTCTGTGAAGGCGGAGACGAACTGGCAAATCCATACGGCGTTATTCCTGTTAATCCGGCCAAACATCCTCATGTTCAGCATGAATATGCAGAAACCTTTGCCCAGTGGCTGGTATCTGCCGAAGGACAGCAGGCCATTGCAGACTACAAGTTGCTTGGACAGCAGTTGTTTTTTCCGGATGCCAGATAAGGGGCAAGGGAGTCGCTGATTACAACATGAATCAGTACGAGGAGCTTACAAAAGTCCGTCATTGCGAGCGACCAACGGGAGCGCGGCAATCTTATCCAGATAGCCCGAGACCAAATGGAGGAGATTGCTTCGTCGCAGACTCCTCGCAATGACGCCATAAAGCCAGGCTCCTCGCACCACTGATGAGCTTTTGCAGATTCCTCTGTTGTAAGCCCCTCACGTTGACAAAATAAATCAGTCCCCAAGGTATGCAGGTGTGTTGTGCATACAACACACCTTTTTTATGACAGGAGCTTTCTATGTCATTTTTTACCGACAGTCTGCGTATGGCCATGCAGTTGCTGATTTCGTTTGACCCGGAGTTAATGCGCATTGTGCAGGTTTCTCTTATGGTCAGTGCGCAGGCTACGCTTGGGGCGGCTGTGCTGGGCATTCCGGCTGGCTTTGTTCTTGCCTATGGGCGTATTCCGGGCAAACGGATTCTGCTCACACTGCTCAATAGTCTGCTGGCTGTGCCCACGGTTGTTATTGGGCTTTTTGTGTATATGTTTATTTCCCGGCGGGGAATTTTTGGCGCTCTGGATTTGCTGTACACAGAGCAGGCCATGGTCATTGGACAGTTTCTGCTCATTGCGCCGCTGGTCTGTGTGCTGACCATCTCGGCAGTGAGCCGTATTGACGAACGCTACCGGATTACAGCTCAGACCCTGGGTGCAAATGCCTGGCAAACAGCCCTGGTTGTTCTGCGTGAGGGGCGCTATGGTATTTGCGCGGCAGTCATTACCGCCTTTGCCAGGGTTATTTCTGAAATAGGCGTGTCCATGATGCTTGGCGGCAATATTAAAGGTTTTACGCGCACCATGACCACGGCCATGGCTCTGGAATATGACAAGGGCGCTTTTACCCTGGCCGTTGCCCTGGGGGTGCTTTTAATCGGCATCAGCCTGGGCGTGAACATTATTTTTAATCTGTTGCAGGGCCGGAGTACACGCTGATGATCTATTGTCTGGATCATCTCAACTACAGCTATACAGATACGTCTGTGCTGGAGATTGATCATCTTGGATTTGAACAGGGGCGCATCCATGCCCTGGTCGGGCATAATGGCGCGGGCAAGACCTCACTGCTGATGCTTCTGGCTTTTCTGGCTGCGCCGACACGTGGGCAGATTCTGTTTTCAGGCCAGGCCGTTGACAGCGATGCCATGCGTCAGCGGTTGCGGCGCGAGGTGGTACTGGTTCCTCAGCATCCCATCATGTTTTCAACCACAGTGCGGGCAAACATTGAATTTGGCCTTAAAATTCGCAAAGTTGCTGCGGCCACACGTAACGCAATGGTGGATGAGGCTCTGGCCATGGTCGGTCTGCCTCAGTATAAAAATGCTGCTGCACATAAACTTTCCGGTGGGGAAACACAGCGCGTGGCCCTGGCCAGGGCATTGGTTTTAGCGCCCCAGGTGTTGCTGTGTGATGAGCCAACAGCAAGCGTGGATGCAGCCAATCAGCAGGTTATTGCAGAACTGCTCCAGCGAGTGAACGCTGAACACGCGACAACCATTATTTTCACCACCCACGACCGTGCTCAGGCCGCTTCTCTTGCGGACAATATCGTAACCCTGGAGCAGGGGCGCTGTGCTGATGTGGCGCAGAAAAAGCGCTGATTACGCCTTGGCTGGCTGCACCAGAACATGAAGCCGGACAGATTGCGCTGTACTGAGGTGGTCTTTGAGCTGGGTCAGTGATACCGGCCCTTGCGAGTCCAGTTCCAGGTCTGCATGGCTGAACATATCCGGGCGACGTTCCAGCACGCTCAGCATAGCCTTGGCATCGACCACAACCCCATGTGTAAATAAATCCTGTGCCCGATCTGTTGCAATGGAATTAAAGAGCTTGATGCGCACTGTGTGCGTAGCAGTGCTTGTCTTGGTCAGGGCAACGGGTTTGCTGCGCAAGGAGCCATGCAGGCCCTGTTTGCGGAAAATAGCGCCAGCCAGGCCGGGCATGGCTGCGGACAGGGCTATGGTTGTGCCTGGCTGGACAGGTTGCTGCATGTCATCCAGCGGAACACCATTGACAAAAATAGTCTGCACTGCGTCCCCCAGGTAGCTGAGGGTAAAGCCTGGCAGAGACAGGAGCAGATCAGTCAGGGCAACATCATTGTCTATGGTGACCTGAATGCCGGACTGAAAAAGCGTGCTCAGGGGGGCCAGCACCTGGGGTTCTGCTTTGATACTCAACTGGGAATGATGAGACATACAAACCTCCGTGACAGGAAATGCCGTGCTGATTTTTCAGGGAACCGCTGATTAAAGCGAAACAAGTCATTGCGACTGCGAGGAATCGAAGCGGAAAGCAATCCAGAATTTTTGACGTATCAGCAGGTTATGGATTGTCGCGCCGCTACGCTCACCCATAGGGCATACACTCACAATGACGGAATTAAAGTGTATGTATGCACGGCAGGTGTATTATTATGCTAATGTCAGGTAGTTGGTCAAATGTCCGGTAAGGGGCGGGGTTGGCAGGCGGCGGGGCGGGAGGGAAATTTCAGCTTTGACAAAAATTAACCGTGGTCTGTCCCCTATTGTTCGGGCGGGTGTCCCCAATGCTGCTCCCTCGCTCATCTGATTTGCGCCAACTCCTTGACCAGTTCTGGATGACGTTCTGCGAGCTTCAGAAGTTTCCGCATCTGGGTGCTTGGCTTGGCAACCCCCCGCTCATACCGCGAAAAGGCATTGGCGCCGCCGCCGAACACTTTCCCGGCTTCCGCCTGCGTAAGACCGAGCTTTTCTCGAATGACCTTCACTTCGGGCGGATTCGACTTGCGCAACGCCCGCACCAAGCCATCGCCGACAGCCACAACCCGGTCGTAGCTCTCGTCGTCAAAGACCGCCTCGCCGCATTGGGTGCAACGGTTGCCGCCGACGGCATGGACGGTCAGCGACTTCCCATGCACGGACACCAACTCGTCCCAGATTTGATGTGTCATTGGGGAACCGCATTCAGGGCATTTCATGATTCATCCTCCAAGCGCTTAAACTGGATTACCGGGGGCCGACCATCGACATAGCCCGTTATCTTGATGTAAGCCATCACGCCGACCGGCGTCATGGCGTGGTACACGTCCTGCCAAATCGTGGGGTCGAAGCGGGTCGTCATCGACTTGAACAGGTTGCGGTTGGACAGGGTGCAAACCACCTCGCGCATCTGGCTTTCTTCCAGACCCATATCACGCCCGCCGACAATGGCTGTTCTCGTAAATACCCTCTTTGTCGAGTCGGCAACCAGCACTTGTATATCGGCAAGGCGGTAATGGGGTTTGCGCTTTTCCATCGATAGATACTAACCTTAAAGATTAGCGATCGTCAAGGTTAGTTTGCCTGGTTTAGGTGG
>JAAYGZ010000112.1 GCA_012727515.1 Desulfovibrionales bacterium | reverse complement strand
TGGCTTCTTCCTTTACCCTGGGCCTGTCTCAGGGCGCTGCTTTTGGTGCCAGTTTTTCCATGATTGTTGTCGCGTCCACAGCTGGTCTGGTGGGCGTAAGCATTGTGGCCCTGGGCGCTTTTCTGGGCTCACTTTGTGCTGCTCTGCTTATCTTGGGCTTTTCCCTGGTACGCGGCATGACTCCGCAAGGGTTGATTCTGGCCGGAGTGGCTCTGTCCACCCTGTTTGGGGCCGCAACCATGTCCTTGCAGTATTTTGCCTCAGATCATCAGATTGCCGCCACAGTATATTGGACCTTTGGAGATTTAAGCAAAGGCAGTTGGCGCGAAGCCATCCTGGTGGGCTGTGTGCTGCTGGCGGGACTGGCCTATGCCCTGCGTCGCAGCCTGGATTATGATGCCTTGCGCTGGGGCGATGCCCAGGCCCAGGCTCTGGGTGTTTCTGTGTTACAACTCAGGTTTGCCTCACTTCTTGCCGCGTCCCTCATGTCAGCCATGGCCACTGCTTTTTACGGGGTTATTGGCTTTGTGGGTCTGGTTTCTCCACACATGATTCGCCTTGTTTTCCCCCATTGCGGACATTTTTTTCTCCTAGGCTCAGCGGCCTTGTTTGGCGCATTTTTTTTGCTTGCCGCAGATCTGGTGGCGCAGAGCATTGTGTATCCCACTTTGCTGCCCATTGGTATTATCTGCGCGTTTACCGGGGTGCCGGTATTTTTGTTTCTGCTCTTTCGAGGAGCGGCCCGCAATGCTTGATGTCCAACACATGAGTTTCACCGCCCGTAGTGGCCGGGTGATTTTAGATGATATTTCCCTGCAAGTGCAGCGCGGGCAGGTGCTGGCCATTATTGGTCCCAATGGCGCGGGCAAAAGCACTCTGGCCAAATCCATTACTGGCCTGGTGCAGGCCACAAGCCAGGCCCTGACCTTTGATGGTCAGTCCCTGACTGCCATGAACCGCACCACCAGAGCCAAACATATCGCCTATTTGCCGCAAATCACAACTCCTGTGCCCTGTACTGTGTTTGATGCGGTATTGCTGGGGCGCAAGCCGCACATGAATTGGCTGCCAGGCCCGGAAGATCGTCAGAAAGTAGAAGAAATTTTAGATGAACTGGCCATGAAAACCATGGCTCAGGTTTGTGTAACGCGCTTAAGTGGCGGGGAAATGCAAAAAGTGCTCATTGCCAGGGCCCTGGTCCAGGAAACCCCTGTGCTTATTCTGGATGAGCCTATCAATCACCTTGATATCCGCAATCAGCTTGAAATCCTTGCATGCGTGGTCAACATGACCAAAAAGCGCCAGATGTGCACCCTGCTTGTGCTCCATCACCTCAGCTATGCCCTGCGCTACGCAGAAAAATCCCTGCTCCTGCACCAGGGCCGCTGTGTTTTTTCAGGCCCATCCCAAGAATTATCCGCAGAATCCCTGTCCCAGGTCTATGCCATCCCCATTTCCCTGCACAGTGTTGATGGCGTGCCTCACGCACTTTTTTAGGGTCTGCCTCCAAATAAATGCCAGGTTTTTCATTGCAAGGAACTGGACTCCATCCTTTGTGAGAATGACGATTTAATCAATAATTCTTTATGATTATGAGATAATATCTAAAGTTCTTCAAAAAATGTAGTCCGTTCCACAGGTGTAAAGCCTGTGGCAGCAATGGTGTCCCGTAGCTCCTGGATGGTCAGGCCCTTGGGGGAATCTGCGCCAGCGGCGTGTCCGATTTTTTCTTCCACAATGGTTCCATCAAAATCATCTGCCCCTGCCCAAAGGGCCATTTGCGCAGCCTTGATGCCGGAAAAAGCCCAATAGGCCTTGATATGTGCGATATTATCAAGAAACAGACGCGAAATAGCGATCATGCGTATATATTCTTCCCCAGTAGGGCCAGTGGCACGCAAATCATTATTGCGCGGCTGGTAGGCCAGGGGAATAAAGCACACAAAGCCTGGCTTATGATCTTCAAGGTCACGCAGGGCTGCAAGATGGTCAATACGATCTTGCCACGATTCAATATGGCCAAAGAGCATGGTGCAATTGGTTTTTATACCAAGATCATGGGCCAGACCATGAATATAGAGCCACTGCTCAGCACTGATCTTTTCAGGGCAAAGCTGGGCACGCATGGCTGGTGAAAAAACTTCTGCTCCGCCTCCAGGCAAAACATCAAGCCCTGCGGCGTGCAGTTCGCGCAGAACCTGGGCTTCGTCCTGGCCACAGGTGACAGCAAAATGAGCTACTTCCACTGCAGTAAAGGCCTTTACCACGGCCTGTGGACGAATTTCTTTGCACAGGGTCAAAAGATCCAGATAATACTGGTAGGGCAGATCAGGGTTAAGGCCACCCACAATATGCACTTCACGGATGGGCTGATCCTGGCGAGCTGTCAGAATTTCTCGCACCTGGTCCAAAGAATACGTATAGCCACCTTCCTGCCCAACGCGCTTGGAATAGGCGCAAAACCGGCATTGGTTGCGGCAGATATTAGTATAGTTTATGTGTTGGTTATACACATAATAGGCTTTGTCCCCATGCCTGGCCCGACGCTGACGCAAGGCCGCAGCGCCAAGATCATGTACGGGTGCGTGCTGGGCGCAGAGCAGGGCAAATTCAGGGTCAATGCGCTGACCAGG
>JAAYGZ010000111.1 GCA_012727515.1 Desulfovibrionales bacterium | reverse complement strand
CTTCAGGTACGGCAGGGGTTTCATGTTCCTCGGAATTTTCCCGAGGCATTTCCTCAAGCATGGGATTTTCCAGCAGTTCTTGTTGAACAGCCTCCAACAGCTCAAAACGGGACAATTGCAAAAGCTTGATGGCTTGCTGCAACTGCGGCGTCATGACCAGCTGTTGTGTGAGTTTAAGATTTTGCCGGAGCTCAAGACCCATGATGTGCGCCCTTTTGTTCAAAAACAAGTCAAACGGTTACCAGTAGTTGTAATCTGCCACAGAAGCCATGTCCTGGCAATCCTTGCGGGGCAAGAGTTTTTACAGGCGAAATGTTTCTCCAAGATAGACTGCGCGGGCGCGTTGGTCTGCCACAATATCATGTGGTGAGCCGTTAAGGATAATCTGACCATCGTACACCAAGTATGCCCTGTTACAAATATGCAATGTTTCCCGGACATTGTGGTCAGAAATAAGGACACCAATACCTTTTGCGCATAAGGTTTTGATTATTTCCTGAATATCATCCACAGCCAAAGGATCAATGCCAGCAAAGGGCTCATCTAAAAGAATAAAACTGGGATCACGAATTAGCGCCCGGGCAATTTCCAGGCGTCGTCGTTCTCCACCAGAAAGAAAGGCTGCGCACTGATCAGCAAGTTTTGTAATACCAAGTTCGTGCAGCAGGCGAGAGGCTGTTTCTTTTTGTTCAGCTTTGGTTTTTCCAGAATATTCAAGAATAATTTCCAAATTTTGCAGGACTGTAAGTTTGCGGAAAATAGAGCTTTCCTGAGGCAGATAACTCAGGCCATACAGGGCGCGTTTGTGCAGGGGCCAGGTGGTGATGTTGACATCATCCACAAGAACCTGGCCTCTGGAAGGTTTAACTATGCCTGCAAGCATATAAAAAGTAGTTGTTTTGCCTGCTCCGTTTGGACCAAGCACGCCAACTACTTCACCCTGAGCAACTTCCAGGTGGATGTCACGAACAACGTCACGCAGGCCATAGCGCTTGGCCAATGCTTTGCCACGCAGAATACTCATGGCATGGTAAGTTTTCGGTCTGGAGTAATAAAAATTGCCTCAACCCGTTTTTTTCCACCCAGAACTTCGCTTCGATTTTCTTTTATGTAGAGTTTAATCACCTCGCCCTGGATGGTATTTTGTCCTTCGCGAAGGATGGGGTCCTGCTCCAGAACCAGGGTTTCAGCATGGGCGTCATAAGTGGCCAGACCACAGGAACCAGAACGATTATTGGCCGCAGTCATGCGCACATGACCTGTGGCAATGATTTTTTTCAACGCCCCTTGCTGGTCAAGGGATGTTTTTTCTGTGGCAGCCTGTTTTTCTAACAGCACGGTCAATGTGTCAGACCAAAGCTCCATATCTTCGCGCAGCACATGAACATTGCCGGAAAAAACTACTTCGTCTTTTTTTTGTGCATACTGCATGGAATCAGCGGTTATTTTCACAGGAATGGCGTCTTGAGCCATAAGCGGCGTGCACCAGAACACAAAAAGCAAGAGAATACGTACGGGCATGGATTATACTCGGTTAGTTTAGAATAACCAGGACATTTCCTGTGGCGACAAACTGTTCTTCAGTCAGAAAATACGTGAGGCTATCAGCACTGGCCATCATGGTTGGGCCTATCATGCGCACACCTCCCTGAAGGAAAAGTTCGCGCTGAGAGCCTTCATATTCAGCAGTAACAGCATACAGGGCGTATTCGCCGCGCGTGGCGTTGACACCATCCCACATGCGGGCTTTGTCCTCTTTTTGCCAGACCTGCCCATGTGGTGCGCTCACGCGCACAGCAGGGGCGTTATCTTCACCCCAATAGGTGATAACTGGTTGGGACAACGTGACATCATTGCTGGCTTCTGTGTATCCGGCACTGCGAGCCAGCAGGTGCCAGAGTTTTTTTCCATCCCGGCCCTGGCTTAGTTCAATACCTGTAAGATGGAGATCCACATTAATGCTTTCAGTGGGTGCATGTGTGAGACGCTCTGGCCAGAGTAAAATTTTACCAAGCAGGGCAATGCCTCCAACCAGGATAAGGCCAAGGCTGAGTATGCTAAAACGCTTTATGGTTGTAGCCAGTTCTGCCATAGGTCTTCAAATTTACCTTGAGCGTGCAATAAAAAATCAATGACTTCTCGTACTGCGCCATGTCCGCCCTGTGCGGTTGTGATCCAGCGGGCCAGACCTTTTATTTCAGGCCTGGCATTGGCCACGGCAATGGGTAAGCCAACCAGGGCCATGGGCGCGGCATCAACCCAGTCATCGCCCACATAGGCTATCTGAGCCAGGGGGATAGTCGTGTTGTCAGCAATGGTGGTGAGAAATGGGGCTTTGCGGTGCTGGCCAGGGTAATAGTGCCTGATTCCCAGTTCAGTAATGCGGCGGCGAACACTGGGCGAATCCAGGCCCGTGATAACGGCAAATTCCAGTCCTGTTGTTGCGGCGAGTTTAATGCCCAGCCCGTCCTGAACATTAAAGCGCTTGTGCGTACAGCCTGACTCGTCATAGTACAGGCCGCCATCAGTGAGCACTCCATCCACATCAAGTACGACCATGCGAATGGTTCGGGCCAGGTCGGTCAGGCTCTGATCATGGAGCACAGCACACACTCCACAAGGCCTGAAGATGTGTCAGCAAGGTTTTTGTTTTGTGCAGGGGCCATGAATTTGGGCCATCGCACAGGGCATGGTCAGGGTCAGGGTGTACTTCCATAAAAACTCCGTCACAGCCGCTGGCCACAGCCGCTTTGGCCAGGATCGGAACGAATTCCCGCTGCCCGTCAGAGGAATCGCCCTTGCCACCAGGAAGCTGTACCGAGTGGGTGGCATCAAAAATTACCGGACATCCCAGGCCCTGCATGATGGATACAGCGCGAAAATCAACCACCAGATTGTTATAGCCAAACATGGAGCCACGTTCTGTGAGCCAGATTTTTGTATGACCAGTGGCGCGGATTTTTTCCACAGGCCCGCGCATGTCCCAGGGAGCCATGAATTGCCCTTTTTTGATATTGACCACGCGCCCGGTACTGGCTGCTGCCACCAGCAGGTCTGTTTGCCGACATAAAAATGCGGGGATCTGCAGCACATCAGCTACTTCAGCCACGGCCGCAGCCTGTTGTGGCTCGTGAATATCCGTGATGATGGGCAGGCCAGTACGAGTTTTAATCTGCCCAAGCCAGTCCAGCCCCAGTCTAAGGCCTGGGCCACGAAAACTGGCGCTGTGAGAGCGATTGGCCTTGTCATAGGAACTTTTGAAAACCACTGGTATGCCCAGTTCCTGGCTCATGCTGGCCAGTTCCTGGGCCACGTGCATGGCCAGGTCCAGGCTTTCCAGGGCGCAAGGGCCTGCAATGACGAAAGGTTTATGCAGGTGAGCAGTGTCGGTCATTTTGTTTTCCCTTGGCTGTTGCTCACAGCCGCACAAATAAAATCTTTGAATAAAGGATGGGGGCGCATGGGAGTGGAGGTAAATTCCGGATGGAACTGACAGCCCAGAAACCAAGGGTGATCTTTCAACTCTACAATTTCAACCAGGGATTTATCCGGTGATGTGCCGCTGATAACCAGCCCGGCTTCTTCAAGGTGCTGTAAATAGGCATTGTTAAATTCATAGCGATGACGATGACGCTCTGAAATTTCTGTTTGAGCATAGGCAGCAAAGGCCAGGGTGTCTTTTTCCAGCGTACACGGATAGGCACCAAGGCGCATGGTTCCTCCTTTTTCACTGCCCATGTCGCGGCGCTGCACGCATTTGGTGCGAAAATCAAACCATTCCTTCATTAAATAAATAACCGGGTCTGGAGTGGTCAGGTCAAATTCTTCAGAGTTTGCTTTTTTTAAGCCCATAACATTGCGAGCAAATTCAATGACTGCGCATTGCATGCCCAGACAAATACCAAAAAAAGGTACTTTATTTTCCCGTGCATAGGTAATGGCCGCAATTTTTCCTTCCACGCCGCGTGTTCCAAAACCGCCAGGCACTAAAATACCATCAGCACGTGCCAGAACTTCACGAACATTTTCCGGGGTAATTTCTTCAGAATTGACATAGACAAAGTGTATGGCAGCCTCATTGGCCACACCCCCATGAGCCAGCGCCTCGTGCAGACTTTTGTAGGCTTCTTTGAAATCCACATACTTGCCCACAATGGCAATGGTCACGGCTGTTTTGGGATGGTGCAGGTTATGTACGAGAGCCTGCCACGGTCTGAGGTCAGGATTTTTGGCTGCCAAGCGCAGAAGAATGGCAATTTTCTGATCCACGCCTTCATTGTACAGGGTAAGGGGGAGCTCATAAATATGATTGACATCAATGGCTGTGAATACAGCGTCTTTGTCCACATTACAAAACAGGGCAATTTTAGCTTTAATATCTTCGTCCAGCGGCACTTCAGACCGGCATAAAATAATGTCAGGCTGAATGCCCAGGCTGCGCAATTCTTTGACAGAGTGCTGGGTGGGCTTGGTTTTTACTTCTCCGGCTGTTTTAATATACGGTACCAGGGTAAGGTGAATGTAGAGCACCTTGTCCTTGCCCAGGTCAGCACGCAATTGGCGGATGGCTTCCAAAAAAGGCAGACCTTCAATATCGCCCACTGTTCCGCCAATTTCCACCAGCGCCACATCCAGATGATCATTGGCCAGGCTGAGGATGGAAGATTTTATTTCATCTGTAATGTGAGGAATAACCTGTACTGTGCCACCCAGATAATCGCCTCGGCGTTCTTTGGTAATCACTGTATTGTAAATGCGCCCCGAAGTATAATTATTACGCTGGCTTAAATGGATATCCAGGTAGCGTTCGTAATGGCCCAGATCAAGATCAGTTTCAGCTCCATCGTCAGTGACATAAACTTCACCATGCTGAAAAGGATTCATGGTGCCAGGGTCCACATTGATATAAGGGTCAAGCTTCTGAATGGTGACAGTCAGGCCGCGAGCTTTGAGGAGTGCTGCTATGGAAGCGGCGGCCAGCCCTTTTCCCAGGGAAGACAAAACTCCGCCAGTAACAAAAATAAATTTGGTATGCATGACAGCCTCGTATGCTTTTTTATAGTTCTGGAGCGGCTCAGTTATGTGCCGATACAATGCGTTGACCTCTGTGGTCAAAAAAGAAATGGGCCACCTTGCGGCAGCCTGGAAAGGGACTGTATTTTGTCCTGAAGTTCCTTAGGCAGTGGGCTTTCTGCTTGTCAAGTAACTTGAAATTCTGCAGGCATGTGACTTCCTAGTAGGTTCTGGCAAGGCTACCCGTTAAGGAAGAGGATGCATCTAAAAAGAAGACAGTTATCCTGTAAAAATCCCTCCATTCACAGCAATAACCTGGCCGCAGATATAGGTGGCATCATTTGAGGCAAGAAAACTAACAGCCCCGGCAACTTCTTCAGGCATGCCCACACGGTTTTGTGGAATAGTGGGCAGTATTTTGTCCATATGGAGTCCTGAAAGCATTTCTGTTTCAATGAAGCCAGGGGAAACTGCATTGACGAGAATATTACGTTTGGCCACCTCTACTGCAAGAGAGCGGGTGGCACCAATAAGGCCCGCCTTGGCCGCAGAATAGTTTACCTGCCCCCCAACCCCTGTTTGTCCAGATGTGGAAGCAATATTAATAATGCGTCCGGCGCGCTTGCGTATCATTTTAGGGAGTACCTGGCTGGTAACATTATAAAAACCATCCAGATGAATATGCAGCACATCGTGCCATTCTCTTGGACTCATCATGGCCATTATAGCATCACGCGCAAACCCTGCATTGTTGACCAAGACGAAAGGAGTATCTGCCTCAAGTAATGGCGCTAGTGCCTGCTTGCATGCTTCGCCATCACTGACATCAAAGGGGAGCAGCGTGCATTTTTGCCCTGCGTGTACGATGCCTTTTTGAACGGCTTGGGCTGCGTGAGTGTCGCTTTTATAATTCAACCAAATATCAAAGCCATCATGAGCAAGACGCAAAGCAACAGCTTTGCCAATGCCTTTACTCCCGCCAGTTACAAGCGCAATTTTTGCAATACTCACAAGGCTTCCTCCTTATGTGTTTCCAAAAAGGGATAACGTTTTTTTGCAGGCCAATCAGCCAGCTTGCCCATACTGTTGCGTGGCAGCTGGCTGCCGAGAGTTATTGATTTTGGTCTGGCAGCCGTTTCCAGGCGAGCAGTCAACCATTGCCGGAAGGAAAGACCAAAAATACGCTTAATTTCTTTTTGAGAAAGTATGGGATCTGGAACGATGAAGGCTTTAAGTCTGGCTCCTTCTTCTGGCTGCATCAGGCGAACGACACATTGCTGTACTGCAGGGTGGGTTTCAATACAGGCCGCAATTTGTTGTGGATATACGTTGATGCCACCTACCTGAACAGCATAGTCTTTTCGTTTCTGTGGAAAAAAATGTGTGGAATCAACCCACAGCATTTCATCCGGCATGGGTTGTGGAGGGAACTCCATTCCTGCAGGGAGTACTCTCTGAATAACTGTTTCTTTTCCTTGGGTAAGACGTCTCCATACTGAAAGCAAAGTATATGGGTGGTGTGGATTACGTCTGTAACCAATACCGCTTGTTTCTGTAGAACCATAAATTTCTGTTATGTTGGCAAGGGGCCGTGAAAGACAGGATAGTCCTTCAATAATTTCTGGTGGGCAAGGCGCTGTGGACGAAATTCCTGTCACCTGTGCTGGCAGGTACAGGTCACTATGCGGTTGCTGCAGCAGAATAAGCAGCGACTGCCAGAAAAAAGGAAAAGCCAGGACCATATCTGCCGGGCGCAAGTTAGCAAAAAATGAGGCTGTTGGCAGTGGAGGAAGTCGTAACACAGGCACAGCAAGCACTTTGGGCAAAATGATTGAAAAAACGAAGCCAAATATATGATGGCTTGGCATAACGCTTACAATGCGTTGGCAGTCATTAAAAAGTGGCGCAAGTGCTTGTGCTTCTTCCTGTAATGTCGTTATACTGTAACGATGTGCCACAGGCGTACCCGTGGTCCCGGAAGAATGAAAGCACACCATGTTTCCATAGTCATGCCATTGTTGGTGAATATGTTCGGCAAGTATATCCACTGACGAGGGATGTGGAACTGAGTGCGGTACACAAAAGGTACATGCCGCTTCCTGGGCAAATGCCTGACGTTCTGGCGCTGAGAGCTGTGAAAAGAGTTTTTCAGCATTTTCTGCTATGCCGTGCGAAGAAGTTTTTGCTGACGTCTTTTGGGCAAGTAGGCGAGAAGAGAGGACGGTGGCAATATCATGAGCACAAAGCAAGTTATTACGCATTATTTAGGCACCTGGCTGAATAAAAACATGGGTATATAGGCAAGAATGAAATGGTGAGTGCTGCATATCCATGCAGAGTGTGCTGTGGGGAGCGCTTAACGCTGCTGCCATGCCAAGTGCGAGGGAAACAGGTATTCTGCCATACGTTGTTTCGCCTTGAAATGAGCGCTGTATGCCTGGCGGTGCGGGTAGCGAGCTGCCCGTGACAATGGCTGTTTCAGCCTGTGCGTGATATTTGCTGGAGGCTGTGCAATGCCACTGCACACACGCCATGTCAGCATCAGCGGTATCAGCAGCAAGGATAAATGCAGCGCATCCTTCTGCCCTTTGTGTTGTCAAAAATTCTTCATCCGGCTGTAAGAAGGCGCTGTTTGTCAGGGCACAATTCATTTCCGAGGGAAGTTCGTCTGCGGCAATAAGCAGAACATGTTGCACCCTTGCTTCAGCAATCCATGCATGGGCCAGTGATAAGCCTGCAACCACAACGCCAACTGGCTGGCAAAGAGTGGCACATGGTCCTTGTATTCCAAGTTTTATGGCAAGTGTTGCTGCTGGAATATTGTGAACAGAATGTGAGAATGCCAGCGGCGAGGCCATTCCTTCCCCAAACTCTAACAACGATTGCAAGAAAGAAAATGTTGGGGTTGCAGGACCAAAACCTGTTGCTCCAATAATGCCTATATCCTGGTGCAATACGTTGCTGGTCTCATTAAGGGCCAGCCAGCCTCCCAACAAGGCCATGCGTGAGAAATGATCCATCTGGCGGAGCATTCGAGGTTGGAAAATGTTTTTAAGACATTCTGTTTGCGTTTTGGGGGCTGGTATTGGGAGCGGAGTACCGTGCTGCAGTGCTTCCCAAAGGAATGCACTGCCAAGCCCATAGCTGCCAAGACAGCCCACGCCTTTAACAGCTAAGCGCATACAGAGTCTCCCTTGCCCAAAAGAAGAATGGAGTTGTTGCCGCCAAAGGCAAGCGACTGGGATAGTGCAAAGGAACCTGTGATGGTAGTGGGTACTGCTACAGGCTCAAGTCCAATACCAGGGTCTGGAAGGGTAAAGCCCAGACTGGCTGGAAGTTGTTGCCGGGCAAGGTGTGCAAGGGTAAAAATGGCTTCAAGTGCGCCTGCGGCACCAAGAGTGTGCCCAGTGCCCCCTTTTGTGGCAAGAAAAGGAATAGCAGGAAGTTCCTTGCGGAAAAAAGCCCCTTCCGCAGCATCATTGTTTGATGTTGCTGTGCCGTGCGCATTAATAAAGCAAATATGTTCACGTTTAATTCCAGCCTGGGCAAGTGCTTGTTTCAGTGCACGCGCCAGACCTTGGCCTTCTGGGTGAGGAGAGGTGAGATGATGTGCATCAGTGCATGTGCCGTACCCCACAACAAAACCAAGGGGGAGAGCGCCTCGCCTTGTTTGTGAATTTTTATTTTCCAGCACTACCATAGCCGCCCCTTCTCCCAGGTTCAGCCCATTTCTATGCAGGTCAAACGGTTTGCAGGGTGTAGAAGAAATAAGCTTAAGACTTTGAAAACCGAGGAAAGTAATATAGCTTAGTGCATCTGCCCCGCCTGCAAGTGCAATATCGCATACGCCACTGCGTATCCATTGGGCTGCAATACCAATAGCATCTGTTCCGGAAGAGCATGCATTGGTCACGGTGACTGCAGGACCAGAAAACCCGAATAGTTCTGTAGTGGCAAGGGCCGGGTTGGAGTGGGCAAATGCTCTGAGTTCTTCCTGTATTTGTTCTTGTTCAGCAGGGGAAAGCAATAACCCCTGCCCTGTTGCAGAAGTGGAATGTTGTGTTACGTGCCACTGTCTATACCAGGATAGAAAATCAAGGGAGGCTCCAACAGAAGTGCCAATGCATACACCTATGCGTAGCCTGGCAGCATCAGCGCAGGTAATACCAGCCTGCTGTAAGGCTTGGATTGCAGCGTATACTCCAAGGTGCACTGTTCTGTTGCATTTTTGAAGTGTTGTTCTTGAAGCAGGGCAATACTCTGGATTCTGCCAATGAGAAATCTGAGGAGGCAGTGAAGCAGCAAAAACGGGGCAAGACTTATCCACCGCAAAAGGAGGAGCTGTGGTGGCAATGCATCTGCGATCAAGAGCGCCAAGAGCTGCGTACAGGTTTGTACCGGCAGCGCTTATGCACCCCATTCCGCTGATGGCAACTGGCTCCACGTTACGCATATCTATTTGCCATGCTTTTCAATGTAGGCAAGCAGGGTATTAAAACTCTGGAATGCTGCTCGTGCTTCTTCCTGATCGTGCATGGTTATGCCAAAGTTGCGTTGTACTAGAACCACAAGCTCAATAGCATCCAGAGAATCAAGCCCCAACCCCTCCCCGAAAAGAGGTGCTTCATCTACAATATCGTCTATAGTGATATCTTCCAGGTCCAGCTCTGTAATTAACGCTTGTTTTAATTTTATCCTGTTATCCATTACAGCTCCCACTCCCACATATCATAAAAGTTAAAAAATTGGTATGGATGCAT
>JAAYGZ010000110.1 GCA_012727515.1 Desulfovibrionales bacterium | reverse complement strand
CCGATCAGATCAAGACCGCCATTGTTACTGGGGGCACCCGTGGCATTGGAAAAGCTATTGTCACCAGGCTTGCTGGACTCGGCTATCAGGTGTGGTTCACCTATGTCAGCCGCCCGGAATTAGCCCAGGCCGTGTGCGCAGAAGTAGCTGCCAGCGGTGGAATGGCACAGGGCTTTTTGCTCAATGTCAGTGACTGGGACGCTGTGGATGCGTTTTTTACTGAACAGGTCAAAGGCTTGCCCAGCCTGAATGTTCTGGTCAATAACGCAGGCATCACCAAAGACGGGCTGATCATGCGCATGAAGCGTGAACAATGGGAAAGCGTGCTGCAGGTTAACCTGACCGGCGCGTTTGTCTGCTTGCAGCAGGCAGCCAAAATCATGATGAAACAGCGCTTTGGCAGCATTATTAATATTTCGTCCGTGGTTGGGCAAAGCGGCAATGCTGGCCAGGCCAATTATTGCGCGTCCAAGGCAGGACTTATTGGCCTGACAAAAGCTGCGGCCCTGGAGCTGGCCCCGCGTGGCGTAACCGTTAATGCCATTGCTCCTGGCTTTATTGAAACAGATATGACCGAAGCCCTGCCTGCTGATGTCCGTGAAAAATATCTTCAGCGCATTCCTTTGGGCAAGCTCGGTACAGCTCAGGATATTGCGGAAACAGTGGCATTTCTTGCCTCAGACCAGGCCACTTATATCACTGGCCAGGTTTTAGGCATCAACGGTGGATTGTATCTCTAGCGTAACAAAAAAATAACAAGTGCGTCATGCACACTCACTTTGGAGGGACACATGTCTATTGAACAAAAAGTAAAAGAATTGGTCGTTGATCAGCTGGGAGTTTCCCCTGATGAGGTAAAGCCTGAATCCTCTTTTGTGGAATCTTTGGGTGCTGATTCCCTGGACCTGACAGAGCTGATCATGGCCATGGAAGAAGAATTTGATATTGAGATTGAAGACGAAGACGCTCAGAAAATCCTCACTGTGCAGGACGCCATTAACTATATTAAAGCTAATTCCTAGGTATCGCGCTGTGACACAAGGCGCTCTGCGCTTGCCAAAGCGCCTTTGCTTTCATGCACTCCGCATTTTTTCTATGCGGCAAGAGTATTGGATGAATACATTATGATCGGAAAACGTGTTGTTGTGACCGGGCTCTCGGCCCTGACCCCCATCGGCAATACCATGCAGGAAAGTTGGGATAATCTTGTTGCTGGTGTAAGCGGCATTGCCCCTATCACACTTTTTGACTGCACAGGATTTGAAACACGAATTGCCGGAGAACTGAAGCAGTTTGATCCGACTGCGTATATGAGCATCAAAGAAGCCAAACGCATGGATCGTTTTGTACAAATTTCCGTGGCCGCAGGCAAACAGCTCATGGAACACTGTGGGCTGGCCATTACTGAAGACAATGCGCATGAGATAAGCGTGATCCTGGGCTGTGGTCTGGGTGGCTTATCCACTATTGAAGAGTTCCATGCCAAGCTCATGAACTCTGGTCCGCGTCGCATTTCTGCCTTTTACATCCCCATGCTCATAGCCAACATGGCTGCCGGGCAAGTGTCCATTCTGACAGGAGCCAAAGGCCCGAATCTGGTCACAACTTCGGCCTGCGCTTCTGCAACACACGCCATTGGCTATGCTTTTTCAGACATTAAACTGGGACGGGT
>JAAYGZ010000109.1 GCA_012727515.1 Desulfovibrionales bacterium | reverse complement strand
TGCCCGCCGGGAGATTGCACAGCTTGTGCAGAGCTGACACGAGTATTTTTCGCAGTACCTCCTTTGTTCTGTCCTATTGTGGTAACGCAAATCCGCTGTCCGCAAGTCTGGCAAGCCCCTGCAGCAAGGTGCGTATTGTGCACTTGAAAACCCCGGCGCTCAACCACCGTAGCCCCACATCCCGGGCAAATGGTATCTTCCAGGCCAGCGTTTGGAATATTGCCGCCATACACAAAGTGCAGCCCCAGATTTTTTCCAATGGCACAGGCCCTCTCAAGTGCAGCAACAGGTGTAGGGGGGATATTTTGTGCTTGGTAGCAGGGATAAAAGCGGGAAATATGCCAGGGAGTGTCTGCGCCCAGGTGTGTGCTGATAAATGATGCAATCTCAGTCAACTCCTGATCCGAGTCATTGAGTCCAGGGATAAGCAGGGTCGTTAGTTCCAGATGCCAGCCCAGGGTGCGCATGTGAACCAGGTTGTCGAGCACTGGGCCCAGGCGTGCTCCGCATAAGCGCTCATAAAAGGCGTTTGAGAACGCTTTAAGATCAATATTGGCTGCCTGGATGAGTGGTCCAAGTTGTTGCAGGCATTGCAGGCTTTGGAAGCCATTACTGACCAGAATATTTGCCAGGCCTTTTTCCTGTGCCTGGATTGCAGTATCCATCATAAGTTCAAAAAAAACAGTGGGCTCAGAATAGGTATAGGAAAGCGACCTGGCCTGCACGCGCAATGCTTCCGCTACAAGCTGAGCAGGTTCTATTGCCTGCCCTGGTATAGGAGCACCTGTTGCCTGGACTTGTGACAAGTGCGCATTCTGACAAAATGTGCAGTGAAAATTGCAGCCAGGAGTACCCAGGGACAGGGTCGTTGAGCCGGGCAAAAAGTGAAAAAGTGGCTTTTTTTCCACTGGATCAAGATGAAGGGCTGCAATTTTATCATAGACAAGGGTGTGCAGCTCACCGCAGATATTTTCCCTGACTCCGCACTGGCCGCGTTCTCCTGGCTGAAGATGACAAAAATGGGAGCAGAGCACGCATTGGACCTGATCGCGTGGCAAGGCTTTCCACAATTGGGCTGGCCTACTCATGGCATTGTCCTTGTATTTGTTTTATATCGCTTGTGTTCGCTACGGCGAGGAAGGTGTTGGCCATATGGATGGTCAACATGAATTTCTGGAACAATAAGGATAGGCTCTGATGCAGTCCTTGGTGTGGAATGCCCTGGCCCAACCATAATCACCGTGTCGCCATCCTCTGGAGTATCAATGGTGATACGTTGCCGCGCACCAGACGGAACAACCTGTATCTCTGTGCTGTCTTCTGTGGTTTTGATAGAAATTTCGGCCCACACTGTTGTGCAGAGTATGACCTGGCATGTTAAGACGTACACAGCGAGCAATCTGGATACACTGCTCTGGTTTTTTCCTTTACTTGTGTGTGTGTTGCGTTTAGTCATAATATTCTCGAACTAATAATATATTTGGCGCCATGAATGTTGATGTAGCGCAAGAGAAAAGGAGATGGAAGATGTCTGAGCGCGATAAAGCCTATAAGAACGCCGGGGTAGATATTGAGGCCGGCAATGCGTTTGTTTCTCGCATTAAGCCTCTGGTGGCTTCCACATATACTAAAGGGGTGGTCAATGGAATTGGCGGTTTTGGGGGCTTATTTAAGCCAGCCATGTCCATGTACACTGATCCTGTCTTAGTGGCCTCTACTGATGGCGTGGGTACAAAGCTCAAACTCGCATTTTTGTTTGATAAGCATGATACAGTGGGTATTGACCTTGTGGCCATGAGTGTCAACGATATTCTTGTCCAAGGGGCCAGGCCACTGTTTTTTCTTGATTATTTTGCTACAGGCCGCTTGGATTTAAATAAGGCCGAAGCTGTGATCAAGGGCATTGTTGACGGATGTGTAGAGGCGCAGTGTGCGCTTCTTGGTGGAGAAACCGCTGAAATGCCAGATTTTTATGCAGATGGCGAATATGATTTATCCGGATGCTGTGTTGGCATGGTTGATAATGACAAGGTTGTTGACGGGTCCAGTATTGGCGTTGGCGATGTTATTCTCGGACTGGCCTCATCAGGCCTTCATTCCAATGGATATTCCTTAGTTCGCAAAATATATGCCCAGTCTGGGCTTGCCCCTCAGGATACATTTCCGGGAACGACCCGTACCGTGGCCGAGGTATTACTTGAGCCAACGCGGCTTTATGTTGAAGCAGTGCGCAATATTACCCGTGATTGGGATGTGCATGGGATGGTGCATGTCACGGGTGGTGGTTTTTATGACAATATTGTCCGTGTGCTACCCAAAGGAGTGGTTGCAGAAATTACCTTTGGCACCTGGGAGGTTCCTGCTGTTTTCCATTGGTTACGTCAGGAAGGAAATCTGTCCTGGGAAGAAATGCTGCAGATTTTTAACAGCGGTATTGGCTACATTATGGTAGTGAAAAAGGATATTGCCAATGATGTGCTGCACCGTTTGGATGCATTAAAGCTCCCGGCCTGGCAGATCGGAGAAATTATGGAACGCCAGCACGAAGAGGATCAGGTTCGCGTTATTTTCTCTGCATAAAGATCATCCAACGAGCGCTGGAAAATGCTCGCTGGATGAGATATAATTCTGTATTATTCCGGCACGCTGTCCATGGAAGCCCAGCGCGGTTCGTGCAAGGGCAGAATATGATCAGCCAGGTTCTTGGCCCGAACTAATGTTGCATACGCCTCATAGGTGTTGACGTGTGTACCCGGGGGTATCACTTCCATGTCCATGGCAGTTATGGACTTGGGAGGATACAGATTTTCTAAAATGGTGCAAAATCCACAGATTAAAACACTTCCTTTAGCTGTTTCCACGCGAATAGACATGCCGCCCTCTGTATGGGCCGGGGTATGAATCATGGTCAGTCCGGGCAGGATCTCTGTGTCTTGAGACAGGGCAATGACCTGACCATTATCTTCCACATCTTCAATATAATCTTCCAAATAGCGAAAATCGAGTGGATGCGGGTCATGGACGCGCTCCAGCTCTTTTTCGTGAACGTAAATCTTGGCATTGGTACATTTGTAGTCGTTTTCACAATGATCATTGTGCAGATGGGTATGTAAAATGATATCAATATCTTCAGGTTTCAAGCCAAATTTTTCCAGTCCAGCCTCAAAAGTATAAATTTTGCCGCCAATGGCCTGTTCCCGGTCCTTGGAAATAACTGGATTCATTTCTCCGGTATCCACCAGAATTTTTGCATCAGCACCGGCAATATACCAGCTATAAATGGGAATGGTGTAGGGCTTTCCGTAGTCGTGCTGGTAGGTCATCATGCCCTTGTCAAAAACCTTGGTGCCCATGACTATGGGATGAATTGTGTACATGTGTCCTCCCGTACGTGAACCGCACTATGAAAATTCCAGGGTGAGCCCGACATGACCAATGCGAACAGAGCAGTTCATGTCTGCCTGAAGCCTGTCCATAGCTGCCTGACCTGTACAATGACAAGGTACAAGAAGCTGGGGTTGTATTGTGTGCAGGGCAGAAATGGTGTTCTCCAGTCGTTCCGGGCTTGCGGCCC
>JAAYGZ010000108.1 GCA_012727515.1 Desulfovibrionales bacterium | reverse complement strand
GTACATAGCCACCCTGGGCAAAACTGCCTGGATTATAAATACGCGAGCGCCCTATCTGGTCCTGGCCCTGGGCTTCGTGAATATGTCCGGTAAGTACCAGATCAGGCTGAAATTCTTCAATCACTGCTCGCACTCCGGGGCTGCCCACATGCAGGCCGGAATGCAGTCGATCAAGTGCGGTTCCATGTGGTGGCGTGTGGACCATAAAAATGACCTGTTCCCACTGCCTGGCCTGCTCCAAGACCTGGCGTGCCCAGGTGGTCATGTGTTCATCGCTGACTTCAGACGGTGTTTGAAATGGCGTAGGCGTGGAATAGCCCACGCTGGCCAGACAAACCCCCTGCCCCAAGTCCACGGTTCTGGCGTGGACATTTATGCCACGCTCTGTCAGCAATGCATCCACCGCAGGGGTATCCATATTGCCGATCTGGGCATGGATAACAGGATTGCGCAGGGCAATGCTCTGCAGTATTTGTTCAGCCTGGGGCCGTCCTGTGGCATTGGTCAGATCGCCGGACACCAGAATGCCCGCAGCCTGCTCCACATCAGCAATTTTTGACAAAGGTGTAATGTTTTCGTGAATATCTCCAAACGCGATCCAAAATCGTTGTGTGTCAGACATAGCTCTCTCCTGTGCATTGTCTTTGGTGCAGCATCACGCGCAAGTGTAAAGGACCAAGCCTGACCATGCAAGCCACAGAAAAAGATGCCTTGCGCCGCTTTTTCCGCACCCAGCGCGAAACCATGTCCGCTGTGGAACGCAGGCTGGCAGAAGAGCAGATTACCCGGCATGTGCTGGAGCTGTCTGCTGTGCGTACTGCCAGGACAATTCTGGTGTATCTTTCCTGTAAAAACGAGGTTGATACCTGGGCTTTGCTACGCCATTTCTGGGATAATGGGCAGGTCGTGCTTGCGCCTCGTTGTGAGCCAGGCGTGAAAGGAAAAATGAATATTCACCGTATTTGTTCACTCAATGACATTGCCCCTGGCAGCTTTGCCATCCCGGAACCTCGACCTGAAACCGCCCCACTCTGCCCTGCCCCAAATCCGGACCTTATTCTTGTTCCTGCCCTGGCTTTTGATCGGCACGGGATGCGTCTGGGTTTTGGTGGCGGATATTATGACCGTTTTTTACGCACCCTCTCTGCCCTGCCCCTGCTCATTGGCCTGGCCTATGATTTTCAACTTGTGTCCACCCTGCCAGCTGAGCCCTGGGATATTCCTGTACACATGATCATTACCCCGCAAACCTGTATTGTTACGGAGCACTGATATGCCTGTCTCTTACCTTTCTTTTCATTTTCCCGGCCTTACACACATTCACTGCGTATTTACCACGCGCCAGGGAGGGCATTCCACTGGTCCGTATGCCGGGGCTAACCTATCTTTTGACGTTGGTGATGATCCCCAGGCAGTGCGCGCAAATCGTGATGAACTGCGTCAGGCCCTGGGGTTTAATCGCTGGCAGGAACTGCGTCAGGTCCACGGGCAGGACATACACTATGACCTGGAGGAAGATTTTTTTAGCGGTGCAGAGCTAGAAGG
>JAAYGZ010000107.1 GCA_012727515.1 Desulfovibrionales bacterium | reverse complement strand
GAATATGCCGGCGCGTTCAAGAAAACAGCTCCTGCCCTGGGCAAGGTGATTACAGACTCCATCAAGGCATCGAACCAGTTTCTGGTTGGTTTGTCCGCAGCCATCAGCTCTTTTAACTACCTGAAAATGAAGCGCCTGGTTCTGCCTTTGGCCATCAGCCTTGGTCTTGGTTCCCTGATTGGCGCATACGGTGCTGCTGCGTTGTCAGCCGGCAAGCTCGATTTCAAATCCTACCAGGGTTATTTTGGTCTTTTTGTTCTCGTGCTTGGCCTGTATCTGATTTATGAAACAACTCCTGCCGGACAGGCCAAGAAAAAGACAGCCAAGCAGGCTGCCAAGGCGTTTGAAGAAAATGCCAAGAAGATGCGTGCCGGAGAAAAGGTTGACTCTGCTAATGTCGGCCTGACCATCAAAGAGTTCACTCCGTTTACCTGTTCCTTCACCTTTTTTGGTGTGCCTTTTAAGTTTAATCCACTGATCCCATTTCTGGGCGGTATTGTAATTTCTGCTGCAGCGGCCTTTCTGGGCGTTGGTGGTGGTTTCCTGTTGGTACCTTTTCTGACCAGCGTGACCCAGCTGCCCATGTACCTGGCTGCCGGAACGTCTGCTCTTGCGGTGCTGGTTGGTATGGTCACCAGTATTCTGACTCTTATGACCAAGGGCACACCCATTGACTGGATGCTCATTGGCACAGAGCTGGTTGGTATCACTGTTGGTTCTATTGTTGGTCCCATGACCTCACAGTATTTTTCCGATGTCATGCTCAAGCGCATCTTTATTGTGCTTGCAGTGTACATTGGTGTTGGCTATCTGCTGGCCGGATTTTTCGGCATCAAGATTCCTGGCGTATAACAATCAGTCTTGCTCCCTCGGAGTATTCCGGGGGAGCTTTTTTTATGTATGCTTATAGATCTTTTTCTTTTTCTTGATGCCTGGCTTATTGCCCCATTTCGCTGGCCGTCCTCGCCCATTCTTGGTTTTTTTCTCGGCTCTTTTATCCTTGTTGTGTACAGTATTTTTCTTGGCCAACTTTCTATGGCCGGTTTGGCGCGAATTCAGTACAAGCATCTGGTTAAACACGATACCGAAGTGGCCAAGCGCTCAGCCCTTTCCCTTGAAGCGCTCAAAGTCCAGGACAAGGAAGCATATCTGGCGCAAAACACTTTGGCCAAAGATGCCTATGGTCATGTCATGTCCCTGGCAGTAGGGCGCATGACAGCCTCCTTGTGGCCGGCTGTGGCTGCCCTGGCCTGGATGGATCTTCGCTTTCGTGGCATACCTCTTGATTTACCCTTTGCGTTACCCTATCTGGGCGCAACAGTATATTATCCGTTTTTTTTCATTCCCATGTATCTGGGTCTGCGTATTACCTGGGGCAAACTGCGGAAACGGGTCTTTATTCCTGCCCGATAAGTTCAAGAAACGCGGCCTTGCTCTTCACTCTGACCAAGGACGCTGCATGTCTTCAGAACTCTTCACCCATTGGACCTTTGAATCCTTTGCCCCTGGCTCTATCCCACGGGTCAAATACAATGCGTTTCAATCCATTCATGACATAACCGCACGCTGTTTCAGCCTTATGGCCATGATTCAGGATGTTGAATTTGGGCAGCGCCAGGTGGACTGGTCGCGGATTGTCTCCTGCACAGCCGAGCTTTCAGCCTGCATCCGTCTGCTCATTGATCAGCTGCAGATTATGAATCCTGTGCAATTTATGGATGTTCATGACTGGGCCAATAAAATCGGATTTTATGCCCGACTGGCAACATCCTTTGAAAGTGTTTCTGCCACGCCGCCGTATATCCAAAGTCTTGATCTGCTCCACGCGCACCATGATCTGCCTCTTGGTGCTGTTGCTGCATGTACATCCCTGCCAGCCATTATCATTGAACCGTCCTTGTTTCAGTATTTTGTGGAGCGTAATGATCTGCGCCCGGACTTGGATACTGTGCTGCATAGCCTTGATCTGGGACATAAAGAACACAGCCGCGCACACAGCCGTGCATTACAGAAGATTATCCAGCGTGGCACCTTGCCAGCCCGACTTTCTACAGAACTTGATATTGCTGCGGTTGATCTTGCTCCTGGTGGAGGAAGCGTGGATGTCTGGGCGCTTATCGGCCAGGGCCAGGATGCTTTTCTTGCCGGAACATATGCTGAGCTTAAGGCTGGTGATTTTGCTGCCACCTGGATTCAGGCCGCATCGTTTAAATACGCCCCCCAAGCCCTGGCTTCGCGTTTATGTCGGGGTCTGGCTGATGAAGAAGACCCGCTCACTCTTGTGCTGACCCCGGCAGGGGCTGCGCACTGGGCAGGGAAAAAATCCTGTTCCAGCGAGCATACAGCGGCATTATTGCGTCGCCTGGAAACGGTGACCCCCTATGTCACACGCATGCAGGTTGGCGAACGCAGTACAGGTCGTGTGCGAGCCGAACAGTGCAAATCCCTGCATGATCTGGTTTGTTTATGCCTGGACCACAGCCTGGCCCAGGTTTTTTCTTTTGCCGGCGAACCAGCCAGAGGCCTTGGCAGTATCAAAGAATTGCGCCTGGAAATTCCAGCCAGCATCACTATTTTTAATCTTGGGGATGGGCTTTTCCCCTCTGCTGTAGAAAAAACTACCATTACCGTGGAAGATATGCGCTGTGTGCCCATGTGGTCCATGCTGCTGGGCCTGACCTGCCCTGTGGTTGACTGGGAATCCACGAATGCACAGGCTGAAGGCTCACAAACAGCGCAACGCCATAATTATGCTGTGATTGCCCAGAATTATATGTACTGTATCCTGCGTCTGGGATTGCAGCTTCATATTCTGGAATGCCGGAGTGATGATGGATGCACTGGATTTGTCCGCTATCAATTCAAGGGCAGTGAAGGAAACCCGTGGGAAAGGGCGCAACAACAGCGCGTGGTGCGGCTGATTCTTGAAGATCAGGGCTTTATGGTTACGTCCTGCGGGGATTATCTGGAGGCTGTACGGAGTAAAGAAAAAGAAGTGATTTTGCAGCGCAGCCTGGCAGGTCTGGGGCTTCTGGCTGCCTGGCTGCAATCCTGTACCCCGGAATCGTTTACATCTTTGAATCCTGTGCAGGGGCGAGAGCTTTTTCAGGACTATTTTGCCCGTTTTCTGAGCCATTCGCGTTAATT
>JAAYGZ010000106.1 GCA_012727515.1 Desulfovibrionales bacterium | reverse complement strand
GCATCACGCCAGGTTGTGATGGCATTCTGCCAATCATCCACGGGCAATTCGCGTTTTTCTCCGCTTCTGCGGTTTTTGACCTCAAGAACACCGCGCTCCAACCCCTTGCCACCAATAACAATCTGCATGGGCGAACCAAGCAGATCAGCCTCATTGAACTTAACACCAGGGCGTTCATCCCGGTCATCAAACAAGGTATCAATGCCCTGGGCTTCCAGCCAGTCGTGCATTGTGTGTCCCAGGGCCATGACCTGCTCATCCTTGGTGGACATGGCCAGCACTGTTATCTCAAACGGAGCAATGGATGGCGGAAAGATCATGCCCTTCTCGTCATGGTTCTGCTCAATACAGGCCGCAACCACCCGGCTCACGCCAATGCCGTAGCAGCCCATGATAAGAACCTGTTCCCGACCATTTTCATCCAGAAAAATGGCGTTCATGGCCTGCGAATACTTGGTGCCCAGCTTGAACACATGCCCGACTTCAATGCCTTCTGGCATGGTAATGGGCGCTCCACAGGCCGGGCACGGGTCATCCAGGGTAATGGAACGCAGGTCAGCGTAGCCGCTTGCTGTTGCCTCAGTGGACAAAACAATATCACGCCGTGGGTCCACATGAACCAGATGCGTGTCCGCAACATTGGCCCCGCAGACAAAATCCGTGGCTTCAGCAATAGCCAGGTCAGCGTAGAGTGCGTCCACCTTCAGGCCCACAGGACCGGCAAAACCCACTGGCGCACCAGTCCACTGCTGTACCTGTTCCGGGCTGGCCAGTTCCACGCTGGTGGCGCCAAGCAGATTCTTGAGTTTGACATCATTGACTTCATGATCTCCGCGCACAAGCACCGCCACTGCCTGCCCATCCACATCAAAAAGCAGGGTTTTCATGACCTGGCCGGACGAGACAGCCAAAAAGCCAGCCACATCTTCCACTGTGTGCCTGCCTGGCGTGGCGACCTGTTCATACGGGGCACAGGTGCTGGTACAGGGCGAACCAGGCCTGATTTCGGCCTTTTCCAGATTGGCAGCATAAGAACAGGCAGTACACACGGCCAGGGTGTCCTCTCCGGTTGTGGCCAGAACCATAAACTCATGGGAAAAACTACCCCCGATAGCTCCGGAATCAGCACTTACTGCGCGGTACACAAGCCCCAGACGGTCAAAAATGCGCGTATAGGCGTCATACATGGCCTGATAGCTCTGATTGGCCCCCTCCTCATCCTTGTCAAAGGAATAGGCGTCTTTCATGATAAATTCCCGGCCCCGCATCAGCCCGAAGCGTGGGCGGATCTCGTCACGAAACTTGGTCTGGATCTGGTACAGGTTTAAGGGCAACTGGCGATAGGAGCGCACTTCCCCACGCACAAGATCAGTGACCACTTCTTCGTGGGTTGGCCCCAGGCAGTAGTCACGGCCATGACGATCATGCAGGCGCAACAATTCCTTGCCGTAAAAATCCCAGCGCCCGCTCTCCTGCCATAAATCTGCCGGCTGGACCATGGGCATGGAAATTTCCTGCGCTCCGGCCCGGTTCATTTCTTCGCGCACAATCTGGGCCACCTTGTTCACGGCCCGAAGACCAAGGGGCATATAGGTGTAAATGCCAGAAGTCAGCTTGCGGATCATGCCTGCTCGCAACAGCAGTTTATGACTGACAACTTCAGCTTCAGCAGGGGTTTCTTTCAGGGTCGGCACATATAATTTACTGAACAACATGCGTAAATCTCCTTGTTCTTAAGCAGCTATGTAGTGAAATATCGTAAAGCACACTGCGTCACTGGACCGCCAACAGCGCAAAGCAGGACGCACAGGCAGCCATTTCACGCTGGTGAAACACGTCAGCCTTTTTGTGAGCGGCGTTCTTGCAGAAATTTTTCCAGTTCGTCCATAAAGGCCGGCAAAAGCTCGCTGCGGCCACGCACTTTGCGCACAATATCGCCTTTGCGAAAAATAAGCCCGGAGTCCCTGCCGCCAGCCACGCCAATGTCTGCTTCCCGCGCCTCTCCAGGTCCATTGACCACGCACCCCATGACGGCCACGCTAAAAACATCCTCAACATGGCACAGCCTTTTTTCCACGGCATCGGCCAGTTCCAGCAGGCCTATTTCAGTCCGTCCACAGGTTGGGCAGGAGACAATCTCCGGGCCACGCGCCCTGAGGCCCAGAGAGCGCAGAATTTCCCAGGCCACGCGCATTTCTTCCACCGGATCAGCAGTCAGGGAAACGCGCAAAGTATCGCCAATACCCTCGGCCAGCAAAATGCCAAGCCCGACCGCTGACTTGACTGCCCCGCGCATGGCTGTGCCAGCCTCGGTCACGCCAATATGCAGGGGATAGTCCACCGCCGCGCTCATACGCCGATAGGCGGCTATTGTTCCGGCTACACTGGAAGACTTCAGGGAAATCTTGATGTCGAAAAAATTACGCTCTTCCAGCAGGCGCACATGATCAAGAGCACTTTCTACCATGGCCGCAGGAGTGGGACCGCCGTATTTACGCACACGTTCCTTGTCCACTGAGCCGCTGTTAACCCCGATACGAATGGGAACCCCTGCTGAACGAGCAGCCTGAACCACGCGATCCACCTTGTCCGGGCCGCCGATATTACCGGGATTGATGCGCAGGCCCTTGATACCGGCCTCAACAGCCAACACAGCCAGCCGTGAATCAAAATGAATGTCCGCAATAAGGGGCACAGGCGATGCGTCACAAATGGAACGCAAGGCCACGGCTGCATCCTCGTCAGGCACAGCCAGGCGCACAATCTCGCATCCGGCCACGGCCAGCCTGCTGATCTGCTCCAGGGTGGCTTCGCTGTCCCTGGTGTCTGTGTTGGTCATGGACTGCACACGGACCGGGTTCTCCCCGCCAATACCCACTCCACCAAGGGAAAGAACACGAGTTCGCCGCCGCTGCGACAAAATGGAATCAGGAATGTTCATAAGGGCACGGCCTACTGAATTTACGGGGCAAAGCCAAGAACCAGCATACACATTTCCATGCTCACATGGCATGGCCCTGCTCCCGGCACAGGCATAAAAAAAGGCAGCTCCCGGCTGCCTTTCACTTACGACTTACGACACATTCAGCTCATGTTCGCAGTTGGCAATGGCAGGAGCCGCACCACGCGCTCCCGATAGGCCTGATACACTTCACCGAACCGCTCTTCCAGCTCGTGTTCCTCGGTTCCGATATGACGGTAAAACAAAACCACGGCGCAGAGTATGCCCACAATGCCGATATTGGTGTTTAAAAGCAGGCACAGCCCAGGCATTATTGCAAAAAAATGGGCCACAAAAGCCGGGTTGCGCGTCCAGGAAAAAAGGCCGGACTGAACCAGAAAAATCTGTTCTCCTTTTTTCAGTTCTCTGGATGCAAGCATCAGCACAATCACGCCAACAACCAGCCAGACCAGCCCGATCAGCGTGCCAACCAAAAAAGAATTGGTGCGTACAATTCCGTTTTCAAAAATACTTCCCGCAAGAATAATTCCGTACCCAGGGGCCAGAATCTTTGATTCCAAACTCTGCATCTTCATTGCTGCGTTCTCCTCGTGCATGGGTTGAGGTCGTGGGTGTATAACTCACCTGGTCAACTGACGATAGCGGATTCGCTTGGGCACCGCCAGAGTCTGACCGGTACGACGCTTGTAATCCTGCTCATATTCAGAATAATTTCCTTCAAACCACACCACCTGGCTATCGCCTTCAAAGGCCAGAATATGCGTGGCAATACGGTCTAAAAACCAACGATCATGGGAAATAATCACTGCGCATCCGGCAAAATTTTCCAGAGCCTCTTCCAATGCCCGCATGGTGTTGACATCAAGATCATTGGTAGGTTCGTCCAGCAGCAGAACATTGGCTTCTTTTTTAACATCAAGGCCAGGTGCAGGCGGTTGCGCTCGCCGCCGGACAGCATTCCCACCTGTTTCTGCTGATCAGGTCCGGCAAAATTAAACTTGCTGACATAGGCCCTGGAATTGATTTCCCGCCCGCTCAGCAGAATCATATCATGGCCGCCAGAAACCATTTCCCATACTGATTTTTTGGGGTCCAGGGCATCACGCTCCTGATCCACATGGGCCAGTTGCACTGTCTGGCCCAGGCGAATGGTCCCGCTATCCGGCGT
>JAAYGZ010000105.1 GCA_012727515.1 Desulfovibrionales bacterium | reverse complement strand
GCCCTGCACAGGGCCATGCCACAAGCGCAAATTCCAGCCGTGGTCCAGGTGCCTTTGGGTATTTGGTGTCAAAGTTTTGAACACCAGTCAGCCTCTTTGTGTGAGCACTTTGATGCACAAACTGTGGTTTTCTTAGTGCCAGGGCGCATCAGTCCGTATTCTAAAATGGATATTCTGCCAGTATTGCGAGGGTTTCAGCGCCTGGTCCGGGCCGGGGTCAGCCTGCAACACGTTTGTCTGGTCCTGGCCGGAGGAACCCAGGAAAGTACAAACCTTCTTGGTACCCTGACAACGCTGGCAGCCAATATCGGCTTACAGCTCAGGATTTTTTCCAGCCCAGATGAACACACCCTGAAATCCTTGTTGCACCGGTCTGATGTGGTTGTTTCTTTGGCTGACAATCCCCAGGAGACCTTTGGCCTGACCGTGCTTGAGGCCCAGGCAGCGGGCAAGCCTGTGCTGGTATCTGATTACAACGGGTACCGGGATTTGGTGCTGGATGGAAAAACCGGGTTTTGTATCCCAACCATAGACGGGGGCAAGAGCGCCCTGACCTCGCTCATGGCTCCGTTTTTATATGACACAACCTATCATCTTTGGCTGGCACAGGACGTGGCTGTGGATGTCAGTGCAGTGGCGCAGGCCTTAGAAACTCTGCTAGATGCTCAGGTGCGTCAGCGCATGGGCAGTGCGGCCTGTCATCATGCCAGGCTTTTTGATTGGCCCTGTGTGCTGAAGCGTTATCTGGATCTCTGGGATGCGTTATGGACAAAAGATGTGCCATCATCGCGTATCTGGCAGCATCCCCTGGCCATGCAGTATGAGGTGGTTTTTGCGGGCTATCCCACAACACGGCTTGGGGATGAGGATATATTGCGCTGCACTGATCTGGGACAGGCTGTGCTGCGCAAAAAAGATTTTCCCATTGTCTATGCCGGGCTTGAAGAGCGTATTTACCTGAACCTGGTTCCTGCACTTTTAGTCTGGACCCGAAACGGCCTGTCCTGGGCAGAGTTGCAACAGCGCGTGGACCAGCCTGAACAAGAGCAGCTGGCAAGCACTGTACTCTGGATGCTTAAAGGCGATTTGCTTACCTGGGAGAGCGGGCTGTCTGCGGTAAAATGCCCGTAAGGTTCTCTCGGAATGTACTGAGTATGTAGTAGTTCAGACTTGATCTGACAATCAGCTCCGTTTTGATGTCTCCGCTTGTCCGATTAATTGAGTTGTCCGACCTTTTCCTTACAGATTTGTTTTCCATCAAGGAGTGTTTGTAGTGGTGTTCTGCCGCAGCACTTTTTCCCTTGATGCGTCCGCTCGTTGTTGTAATGCTCCAGCCAAGCGTCCAGGTCGGTCTGCAGATCTTCCAGAGAATGGTACAGTTTACGCCGGAAGGCAACCTAGTAAAATTCATGCAAGATGGTTCTATGGTTTTGTGGAAGCGTTCACAGATGCCGTTTGTCTGCAGATGCCGCACCTTGGTCTTAGTGTGCTCAATGCCGTTTATGCCCAGATAAAGCTCATAATCATGCGTTTCCAACTTGCGCAGTACTCCGTACCTCTGTCCGTCAGAATACGGATAATGCCCATTCCCTGTGAAGCGAAGAAAGGCAAGGCACGATCGTTGAGCAAGTCGGCTCCAGTGATGGGCGTCTTGGTGGTGTAGAGTTTGGCCGTAGCCCATTTAGAGTATGTATCCACGAAGGTTTGCTGGTAAATACGGCCCACACCCTTGATGGTGCCGACGTAGAAGGTGTCCTGACTGCTGAGATAGCCGGGAT
>JAAYGZ010000104.1 GCA_012727515.1 Desulfovibrionales bacterium | reverse complement strand
TTGTGGCTGCTCTGGGCATTGAAGATCTGGGCAAAGGAGATAGTCGCAAACTTCTGGAGCATTTTACCTTGTCAGAATTGCTTACCGCCAGCCCGGAACAGATCAAGGCCCTTTACGGATTTGGCGAACTGACAGCCCGGCGCATTGCTGCTGGAATGCGCCAGAAAGAACCAGTTGTCCGTCATTTACTGGCCCTTGGCTTTGTTTTGCGTCCCACTGGCGCGGCCCAGCCCATGTCAGCGGAGAACCCGTTTCGGGGCAAGCATTTGGTTTTTACGGGCAAGATGTCCGGGTCTCGTGAGGCCATGCAGGAACAGGCCAGGGCCGTGGGCGCCCTGGTGCAGAGTTCTGTCAATGCCAAGACAGATTTTTTGATCTGCGGGCAAAACGTGGGCGCTTCCAAGCTGGCCAGGGCAGAGCAACTGGGCATTCCTCTTGTGCAGGAAGAAGAGTATCTGCGTCTTCTTGGCGCGTAACCCTATCCCAACTAAGGAGATGACATGAACATTTCTGTACTTATCATGGGCGCCAAGGGCCGTATGGGCTCAACCCTGGCGCGGATGGCTCTGGAATCGGAAAACCTGACCTTGTGCGGGGCAGTGGAGCGGCCTGAATACAGCGCCGGGCTTGGCGCTTTGGGCTGCCCGGTGGCCCATGACCTGGCCGAGCTTTTGCCTGTCCATCCCGGTGCAGTGGTCATTGATTTTACTGCTCCGGCAGTGAGTCTGGATTCCGCACGCAAAGCAGCAGTCACTGGCAATCCCATTGTTATTGGCACGACCGGGCTTTCTCCTGAGCAGTTGGATGAGTTGCGTGCTCTGGCGGTTCGCACTCCCATTTTCTGGTCACCCAATATGTCCATTGGCGTTAATGCCTTGGTACGTATCCTGCCCCACCTGGAACAAATTTTGGGCGAAGCCTATGACATGGAAATCACAGAAATCCATCACCATCACAAAAAGGACGCTCCCAGCGGCACGGCAGTAAAATTGGCCCAGGTGCTGGCTCAGTCTCGCGGCTGGGATCTGGATGCTGTGGCCAATTATGGCCGTCAGGGCATTGTGGGAGCGCGTCCGGCCCAGGAACTGGGTGTCCATGCTGTGCGGGGCGGGGATGTGGTGGGTGACCATACCGTGTATTTTTTTGGCCCTGGGGAGCGCATAGAAGTCACGCACCGGGCGCATTCCCGTGAAAATTTTGCCAGGGGCGCTCTGCGGGCTGCGACCTGGCTGGCAACACAAAAGCCTGGCCAGCTCTATTCCATGGAGCAGTTACTTGGTGGCTAACGCAGTGCTCACACAGGCCCTGCATGGCCTGAACACGGTTATTCTGGGCAAGGACAGACAGATCAGGCTGGCCCTGACCTGTCTGCTGGCCAGGGGGCATCTGCTGATTGAGGATATTCCCGGTATTGGCAAAACAACCCTGGCTAAAGCCCTGGCCGTGGTTCTTGGTCTGGATTTTACACGGGTGCAGTTTACCAATGATCTGCTGCCTGGCGATGTGCTGGGCGTGTCTGTTTTTAACGCAGCTGACGCACAATTTGTTTTTCATCCCGGACCAGTGTTCACCAATGTGCTGCTGGCCGATGAAATCAATCGGGGCACGCCGCGCACCCAAAGCGCCCTGCTTGAGGTCATGGAAGAACAGCAGGTCAGCCTGGATGGGGTAACTCGCCTGCTGCCGCAGCCCTTTTTTGTGCTGGCCACACAGAATGCTCTGGATCAGGCCGGAACCTATCCCTTGCCGGAATCCCAGCTGGACCGGTTTTTGTTTCGCCTGAGCCTTGGGTATCCGGATCACGACGCAGAGCTGGAACTGCTGGGTCGCAGCCAGTACGCGGGCCGTCCTGTACTGCCCGATCCTGTTGCTGATGTGGCCGAGGTTCTGCGTATGCAAGACGCTGTGGACAATGTGCATACCAGCCTGGCTGTGTTGCGTTATGTGCGCGCGTTACTGGAATATACCCGCGAGCAGGGACATTTTGTGCATGGTCTGTCTCCGCGGGCTGGTCAGGCTCTGGTCCGCGCTGTCAGGGCCTGGGCTTTTCTGGATGGCCGGGACTATGTTCTGCCAGAGGACGTGCAGGCTGTGTTTCCCAGCCTGGCCGGACACCGCCTGCATTCCAGGGACAGCGCCGGCATGGACATGAGCGTTGTACTGAATGCAGTGCCCATTCCATAAGAGTTGTGTATGCGGGTTCGTACAGCATTGACCACATGGTTCAGGTCACGCCACCAGGTTGCCCTGCCTGTGCGCCTGGCCCGTCGGCAGATTTTTATTCTGCCTACCCGCGCTGGCCTGGTGTTTGCGCTGCTGGTTCTGACCATGCTGGTCGCTTCCATTAACTACACAAATAATCTCGCCTTTTTACTTACGTTTCTTTTGGCCAGCCTGGCCGTTATCTCAGCTGTTCACTGCTACGCCAATCTGCGCGGTCTGGAAATCATCCATGTCCGGCAATGGCCTGTTTCGTGCGGCGCAGAAGCCCGTGTCCGCTTTGTTCTGCAGGGTGCAGGCCAGGCACGACGCACTGTGCAGGTGCGCCTGGGCCAGACCGCAGCCACACTGCATCTGGAAGCCAGCGGCAGTCAGGAACTGAGTCTGTACATACCCACGTTCAGACGCGGACCTATGCCGCTGGGCCAGGTTGTGGTGAGCACGCGCTATCCTCTGGGTTTGTTTCGGGCCTGGGCACCGCTGGTTTTTTCCGTGCAG
>JAAYGZ010000103.1 GCA_012727515.1 Desulfovibrionales bacterium | reverse complement strand
GGTATTATGTGGGCGCTCAGGTATCCACAACTTCAACCCATTATGGGAACTATTCCGGGCTTTAAGGCCTTTATTGCAGCGGTCTTCGGTGGAATTGGTTCTATTCAGGGCGCGGTGATTGGCGGACTGACCCTTGGTTTTATTGAAATCATGACCGTGGCTTTTTTTCCGGATCTGGCAGGATACCGCGATGCCTTTGCCTTTGTGCTGCTCATTGCCATTTTGCTGGTCAAACCAACTGGGCTGCTGGGCGTTAAGACGGAGGACAAAGTGTAATGAAAAACACTGCTTTCTTAAACCTGGCTGTGGTGGCTTGTCTGGGGCTTTTTTTGTGGTGGGCTGAAGGCGCTTTGGATGGCTATAAAATAAGGGTCTTAAATCTCATTGCTGTCAATATTATCTTGGCCTTGTCCTTAAATCTTATTTACGGTTTTACCGGTATGTTCAGCCTGGGCCACGCAGGATTTATGGCCATTGGCGCGTATGTCTGCTCTATTTTGATCATGACCCCGGCACAGAAAGAAATGCTTTTTATCCTCCAGGAAGCCTACCCCTGGGTGCAGAATTGTCATGCGCCGTTTGTGGTGGCTGTGATTGCCGGTGGCCTGGTGGCTGCTTTGTTCGGATTTGTGATCGGCTTTCCGCTCCTGCGCCTCGGAGATGATTACCTGGGCATTGCCACCCTTGGTTTTGCGGAAATTATCCGTATTGTTGCCAATAATATTCCCCGTGTGACCAATGGCGCGCTTGGATTCAAAGGAATACCCGACCATGCCAACCTGTGGTGGACCTATGGTTGGTGCTTGCTGACCTTATATTTTGTGGTGCGCATTTTAAACAGCAATACCGGAAGCGTATTCAAGGCTATTCGCGACGATGAAACAGCGGCCAAGGCCATGGGCATCAATGTCTTTAATATGAAGCTGTTGTCCTTTACCCAGGGCGCTTTTTTTGCCGGAGTGGGCGGGGCCTTGCTGGGCAGCCTGGTCAATACCATTGATCCTAAAATGTTTTTGTTCACCATGACCTTTAATGTGCTCATGATCGTGGTCACAGGGGGGCTTGGTTCTATTACCGGCTCCATCATGGCTGGCGTGGGCATTACTGTGTTGCTGGAATGGCTGCGTTTTGTGGAAAATCCCATTACCATTGGCGACTGGACCATGGCTGGAATCCCAGGCATGCGCATGGTTGTTTTTTCCCTGGTGCTGATTCTGGTTATTTTGTTTCGACGTGAAGGCATCATGGGGATGCGCGAACTGACCTGGGCAGGAATTGCCCGCTTTATGAAGCGAGGCCGGGTATGAGCACAATTCTTGAAACCAAAAATCTGACCATGCGTTTTGGTGGGCTGGCTGCGGTTACGGAATTTTCAGCCAGCATTCCCCAAGGCAGTATCACCGGCCTGATTGGCCCTAATGGTGCAGGAAAAACCACTTGTTTTAACATGGTTACGGGATTTTATCGTCCAACCCAGGGCCAGGTCTTTTTTGAAGGCCAGGATCTGACCGGCAAGTCCCCGCATGAGGTGTGCCGAGCCGGCATTGCCCGAACCTTCCAGAATATTCGGCTTTTTGGCCATGAAACAGCTCTGGAAAATGTCATGATCGGCGCGTTTGTGCGCCAAAAAACAGGCTGGATTCAGTCTGTGCTCATGACTCCTGTCTCCATGCGTGAGGAACG
>JAAYGZ010000102.1 GCA_012727515.1 Desulfovibrionales bacterium | reverse complement strand
GCACTGTCAAGCCCTGCTCCGCAGGCAGCACAAAAATTCATGATCATATCTTTTGTGTCCTGTCTGAAAATACACTTTTGTTTTTAGCGAGTTCGCCCTGTCTTGCAAAGTCGTTGTCCTCCCAGGGCTGCGCCCAGAATAAGCACCAGGCCAAGTATGGCCCAGGGCGTTACTGCTGCGCCACGGATCAGGGCTGCCAGAAGCACGGCCAGGGGCGGGGTCAGATAGGACAGGTAGCCGATAATGGTCATGTTGCCCGTGGTAATGGCTCTGTTCCAGAGGGTAAAGGATAGTCCCAGGGGAATCAGGCCCAGATACAGGGCAGCGCCCAAGGTGTGCAGGGGTGGCAGACTGTGCGGGCCAGCAACAGCATAGACAAGAAGGGAACAGCAGGCCGCCAGAACAGTAAAAGCAGGCATATAATCACGATCAGGCTTGCAGCGGGACAAGGTCACGGAAAAACTGCTCCAGATCAGGCCGCAGATCAGGGCCAGGATATAGCCGGAAAGATAGCGGGCCTGAAAATCTATGCCCTGCCCCTGAGCAATAACCAGTGCTGCGCCCACAAGCCCTGTCAGGGCCACAGCCACAGTAGCCAGGGACAAACGTTTGAGCTCCAGCACAGAGGAGAACACAACAATCCAGAACGACCAGGTTGTGGTCAGAATAGCGCCTTCCACTAATGGGGCATGGTCCAGGGCTGTATAATACAGGGCGTGATAAACAAAAATACCCCCCAGACGAAGAAGACCAAGGCGCATATCCGGCCAGGGAACAGCCATGCGCCGGGTCAGCAGCATGGTCTGAATTGTCAGGTACAGTGCCGCTGGAACAAAACTGAAAACAAGCACTTCAGGCACAGACAGGCCATCCAGGGCAGAGCCTGTGGCCGCAGGCAAGCTGGCCCAGCACAGGACAGCACCCAGGGCATATACATAGGGGCGCATGGATTCTCCTTTATGTTTCAGGCAGCGCGTGCAGTGCGTCCATAATTTCATGGACAGATATGGACATCATACACGCATGACCACGGGTACAGGTTCCCTGGCCATGCAAAGAGCACGGCGCATCAGGGCACTGCGCACGCACAATCCTGTCGTGCGGACCAGAAGGGTAAAAACCCCATTCCTGTGTGGTCGGGCCAAAAAGTGCAATGCACGGCGTACCAACAGCTGTGGCTATGTGCATGGGGCCGGAATCTCCACTCACCAAGGCACGGCATTGAGCCACAAGAGCTGCTGTGGTCCGCAGGTCTGTCATATTGGTCAGATCAAAGGGAGCTTCTGGAAAAAGTGGCGTTGCCGCACGGCCCACAATAACCACAGCGTGGCCAGTAGCCTGAAGATGCTGCACAAGATCCCGCCAGGCTTGCGGAGCCAAGGTTTTGGCCAGGTGCGTGGCAAAAGGGTGTAAAGCAATGGGTCTGCTCAGGCCACGGAGTGTAAGCAGGTTCCGGGCTGTGGCCAGTTCATCAGGTCGCAGAAAAAGCACTGGTCGCACAGCCTGCACAGGCGGGGCCTGAGATTCCAAGGCCAGACTATAGCGCTGCG
>JAAYGZ010000101.1 GCA_012727515.1 Desulfovibrionales bacterium | reverse complement strand
GTGGTGGAGCTGATCAGGATCGAACTGACGACCTCTTGAATGCCATGCCATAGTAACTAGATAAGTTTATTGATATTATTAGGTCTTCTGCCAAAACTGAATGTCATTTATTGGCTGTATTTGGTCGAACAGTGGCGGGCCTGCCAATAGGCTGCCAAAGTACCGCCAAAACGTCTAAAGTTTAAAAATATGATCATCAATACCCATTATATATGTACCTGTATAACTTAGTAAACAGTGATTATTGTTGAAGAAGAATCATCGGTTACGATTGTTCTGTTTTTGAGATGGTCCAGGTCATTCATTAGCTGAGGTAGTCTCGATTTGATCTGACAGTTTTCCCTTGAAATGAAAGGGGAACTCCGTTTTGATGGAAGTGCAAACGCACCATCAACCGGGCACCATGCCCACGGAGTTTCCCCATGGAAAGTTTTAATCAAAACGTCATCAAGCACAAGACCGGCCTTCTTAACCTCGCCGCTGAACTCGGCAATGTCTCCAAAGCCTGCCGGATCATGGGTTTCTCACGAGATACCTTTTATCGGTATCAAACAGCGCGAGACAATGGAGGTGTTGAAGCACTGTTTGAGGTCAGCCGCAGAAAACCAAACATAAAAAATCGCGTGGATGAAGCCACGGAGCAGGCTGTTATAGATTTTGCGATAGCTTTCCCCGCTCACGGACAAGTACGGGCCAGCAACGAACTGCGTAAAGAAGGCGTATTCATCTCACCATCAGGTGTGCGCTCTGTCTGGCTACGACACAATCTCGCTTCGATGAAACAGCGCCTGAGTGCCCTGGAAAAGAAATCTGCTGATGAAGGGATAGTGCTGACTGAAGCCCAGGTGCAGGCGCTGGAACGCAAGAAGCATGATGACGAAGCCCACGGCGAAATCGAAACCCACCATCCCGGTTATCTCGGCAGTCAGGACACCTTCTACGTCGGCACCATCAAGGGCGTGGGCCGTATTTACCAGCAAACCTTCGTGGACACCTATTCCAAGTGGGCTGCGGCCAAACTCTACACCACCAAGACGCCCATCACCGGAGCCGACTTGCTCAACGATCGTGCCTTGCCTTTCTTTGCTTCACAGGGAATGGGCATTATCCGCATCCTGACGGATAGAGGTACGGAGTACTGCGGCAAGTTGGAAACACATGATTATCAGCTTTATCTGGGCATAAACGGCATTGAGCACACCAAGACCAAGGCGCGGCATCCGCAGACAAACGGCATCTGTGAACGCTTCCACAAAACCATCTTGCACGAATTTTACCAGGTTGCCTTCCGGCGTAAACTGTACCATTCTCTGGAAGAACTGCAGATCGATCTGGACGCTTGGCTGGAGCATTACAACAACGAGCGGACGCATCAAGGGAAAAAGTGCTGCGGCAGAACACCACTACAAACGCTCCTTGACGGAAAACAAATCTGGAAGGAAAAGGTCGGACAACTCAATTAATCGGACAAACGCAGACATCAAAACGGAGCCAATTGTCAGATCAAGTCTGAACTACTACATACTCAGTACATCCCGAGAGAACCTTACGGGCGTTTTACCGCAGACAGCCCGCTCTCCCAGGTAAGCAAATCGCCTTTAAGCATCCAGAGCACAGTGCTTGCCAGGAGCTCTTGCTCAGGCAGGTTCACGCGCTGTTGCAATTCTGCCCAGGACAGACCGTTTCGGGTCCAGACTAAAAGTGCAGGAACCAGGTTCAGGTCAATACGCTCTTCAAGCCCGGCATAGACAATGGGAAAATCTTTTTTGCGCAGCACAGCCTG
>JAAYGZ010000013.1 GCA_012727515.1 Desulfovibrionales bacterium | reverse complement strand
TCGATTTTGCCCGGCGCAGAGTTATCAGCGATGCAGAATGCAAGGGACGTGTTATTCTGGGAAAACCGTACAGGCACTGGGTGCGCGAGCAGGGTATTCGTCTGCATGACCTGCCTTTGCCAGCCGGTGCATCTGCTGACGCAGGCCTGGTGCTGGAGCGCGAGGAGCTGGAGCGTCAGAGCCGTTTGTATGGTTTTTCAGACAAGGAAATTCAGGACGTGCTGATACCCATGGGCAAGAACGCTCAGGAACCTGTGGCTTCCATGGGCCTTGATAGCCCTTTGGCTGTGCTTTCGCGCACGCCTGAACTGCTTTTTTCGTACCTCAAGCAGCGTTTTGCGCAGGTGACCAATCCGCCCATTGATCCCTTGCGCGAGGAACTGGTCATGACCCTGACTGGTTTTGCCGGAAAAACAGGCAATGTACTGGAAGAACGGCCAGAGCATTACCATCGTCTTCGCCTGGCCAATCCCGTGCTTTTTCCTGAAGACCTGGCGCGTCTTGCAGCGTCTGAACATGCTGCTCTGCGTATGGTTCGTTTACCCATGCTCTTTTCTGCTGTTCCAGGACAAAACCATGAAAAACAGCTTGAACAGGCCCTGAGCCGTATGTGTGCCGAGGCTGTGAGGGCCATTTCCAGTGAGGAAAAACCTGCCAGCCTGATCCTTTTAAGCGATGCAGGTGCAGACGCCGCCCATGTCCCTATTCCTTCTTTGCTGGCGGTATCGGCGTTACACCAGCATTTACTTTGTGCCAGGCTGCGCCATGCCTGTTCCATTCTTGTGGACACAGGCGAAGCACGCGAGCCCATGCACATAACCCAGCTGCTGGCTTTTGGAGCCAGCGCCGTGCACCCTCGCCAGGCATTTGCCCTGCTTACGTCTTTGGCCAGAGAAGGCAGGCTGGGCAGCAACACCACCGCGCCCAGGGCCTGGAATGCATATTCCACGGCTCTGCAAAAAGGGCTTTTGAAAAATTTTTCCCGCATGGGGGTGTCAACTCTGCGCAGCTTTATCGGAGGCCAGTATTTTGAGGCTCTGGGCTTGAGCGAAGCGCTGATTTCCCGCTATTTTACCGGCCTTCCCAGCAGGATAGGCGGCATTGGGCTGAAAGAAATAGCGCAAGAGGCCCTGGCGCGTCATCAGGCTGCGTGGAATCAGGCACGCGAACACAGCACCACAACACATACCAACCGCAATGCGCACCTGTGGTCTCCTGCTGCTGTCCGGGCCTTGCACAAGGCTGTTCGGGGCAGGGACAGGCAGCAGTACCAATGGTATGCCAAAGCAAACGATATGCGCAGTGAACAGCCTGTGACCTTGCGTAACATGCTTGGCTTTGCCCCGACCATTTCTGTTCCGCTGGATGCAGTGGAATCAGAAGCGGAAATTTTAAAACGTTTTGTTGGTGCGGCCATGTCTTTGGGCTCTATCAGTCCGGAAGCGCATAGTGCAATTGCCATTGCCCTGAATCGTGTTGGGGGTCGTTCCAATTGTGGTGAGGGCGGGGAAGACCCAGAGCGTCTCAAGCCATTGGCTGATGGGGGAAGCAGCCGTTCCAGAATACGACAAATTGCCTCTGGCCGTTTTGGGGTAACAGCCTCGTACCTGGTAAATGCCGAAGAAATACAGATTAAAATAGCCCAGGGCGCCAAGCCTGGCGAAGGTGGGCAATTGCCCGCGCACAAA
The DNA here is from genome assembly GCA_012727515.1 of Desulfovibrionales bacterium. Taxonomy (GTDB): domain Bacteria; phylum Desulfobacterota; class Desulfovibrionia; order Desulfovibrionales; family Desulfomicrobiaceae; genus Desulfomicrobium. The sequence continues at coordinate 3,832 of JAAYGZ010000013.1, read as the reverse complement.
GTGCTTCCGGACATAGCCCGGCTGCGCCACACTGTGCCCGGTGTTACGCTGATTTCCCCGCCGCCCCACCATGATATTTATTCCATCGAAGATCTGGCCCAGCTTATATATGATGTCAAAAAGCTGAACCCTGTGGCCAGGATTTCTGTCAAGCTGGTGGCTGGCACCAACATTGGTACAGTGGCCTGTGGAGTGGTCAAGGCCGGGGCCGACAGCATTCTTATTTCCGGTCATGACGGAGGCACGGGCGCGTCACCGCGTACAGCCATCCATTATGTTGGTCTGCCGTGGGAACTGGGCCTGGCCGAGGTTCACCATGCCCTGGTGCGGCACGGGCTGCGTAAACAGGTGCAACTACAGGTAGATGGCCAGTTGCATACGGGCCGGGATATTGCTGTTGCTGCCTTGCTGGGGGCTGATGAATTTGGTTTCGGAGCATCGCTTCTGGTCTCGCTTGGGTGCTGTATGCTGCGGGTCTGCCACCTGGGAACCTGTCCGGTGGGCATTGCAACCCAGTCACCTGAGCTTCGTGCCCGCTTTCAGGGCAGTCCGGAGCATGTAGAATGTTTTTTACGTTTTCTGGCGCACGATATGCGCGAGCACATGGCAACCCTTGGTATGCGCTCTGTTCATGAGATGATTGGCCAGGCAGATCTTCTGCAGCCCGTGCCCATTTCAACCTTTGCAGGACAGGATGATCCTGCGCTTCAGATCTGGCGGAGCAAACTGGCCGGGCTTGATGTGCGTTCCTTGTGTTTTTCAGCCACGCCCCTGGATGCACTGGATGCAGTAGATGCTGCGGATGCTGGCCAATCTGCGAGTGCTGCACTGAGCACAAAAACACAGTCAGGGCGTGAAGACACCGCCCTGGACAAGGCCATGCTGCGGGCTGTCATGCCTGGGGTACACGCAGCCCGGCCCGCTTATTTTGAGCATGACGTGCGCAATACTGACCGGGCTGTTTGCGTGCGTCTTTCAGGAGAAATTGTCCGCCTTTACGGCGAAACAGGCCTTGCTTCCGGCATGGTTGATATCAGGCTCAGGGGTACGGCCGGGCAAAGTGCCGGGGCGTTTCTGGCACATGGAATCAGCCTGTCCATAGAAGGCGAGGCCAATGATTACGTGGGCAAAGGTCTTTCCGGGGGTGTACTCTCAATTGCTCCGCCGCGTCTGCCGCATCTGCAGGAACCATGCATCAGATATCTGCATGGCGAACAAACAGTTATAGGCAATGTGGCCTTGTACGGGGCCACCTCTGGCGAGTTGTACGCTGCTGGCGCGGCAGGCGAGCGTTTTGCCGTGCGCAACAGCGGCGCTCATGCTGTTGTTGAGGGCGTGGGCGACCATGCCTGCGAATACATGACCGGAGGGGTTGTGGTTGTGCTTGGCTCTACCGGATATAACTTTGCGGCGGGCATGAACGGGGGCCTGGCCTTTGTGCTTGATGGCAGTGAGCGCTTTCAGACCCGCTGCAATATGGATAGCGTGGATATTGAAGGCGTATGGGAAGCGCGTGATGTGCTGTTGTTGCGCTCGCTTCTTGACAGGCATCTGCGCTATACCAAAAGCCCGTTGGCTGCTTCTATTCTTCAGGACTGGAGTGCTGTGCTTCCCCTTTTTCTGAAAGTTACGCCCATTGAGTACAGACATGCTCTGCAACGTATGCGCCTGGAAGAAAACCGCCATGCCGAGCAGATTGCCTCAACCGAAGAAGTATATAGAGCGTGAGCTGGCAGAGGCGCAGGAGCCTTGCGGGATTCCTCTGTTCGTTACACCCGGTTGGAATGACAAACAAAAAATTGTTTATCACCTTATGTTGTTCTGTCAAAAAAACCACTTAAGGATGGCATAATCCGGATACAGGCCAGTGGCGTTCCGGTGGCTGCTCGGACCAAAATTTCCAGGTGTTTTTTCATGCCCGCAGGCACGCCCCCTGTTTCCACGTCAGTATGCAGGCGTATGTGAAGCTCTGTGCCGTGCTGGGTCATGCGCAGACGAAAGTCCGGGATTTCTTTATCCCCGGACAGCGTACAAAGACGCAGAACAGATTCAATCCCTTCCTCAGCCCTGGCCAGTCCAGCCAGGGTCTTCTCATCAGGGCGCAGATCATAGGCAAAACGTGTCAAAAGACAGGGTCTGGCCTGTTGCTGTGGAAATGTCATTGCGGTTGCAGCGGCCAGGGCACGAATTTCCGCCTTGGTCAGCCCTGCATCAGCCAGGGGTGAAATAATTCCCAGCTCCCTGAGCGCAACAATACCAGGTCGGTACGCGCAGGCATCGCTGGCCTGGGTTCCGTCAAGCAGTGGGAGTCCACCAGCTGTGTGCAGAAGTGCGGAAAAAAGGAAGTGCTTACAATGGTAGCAGCGCATCCGGCTATTGGCGGCAACCTCTGGCACTTCAAGCGGATTAACAGGCACTGTGTGGCAGGCAAAGCGGTGTTCTTGTGCCCAGGTCTGAGCAAAAATGTGTTCTCTCAGCGCCATATGCGGGCCTTGGGCATGTAACAGCACGGGTTCCAGGCCAGCCAGTTGAGCGGTATGAGCAAGAAAACGGCTGTCCAGGCCACCGGAAAAAGCAAGGGCAAAGCGCCCTTTGTCAGCTAGCTGTGTCAGGCGCTCATGTACCAGGGCCAGTTTGTGTTCAGCTCCATGCGCCAACGACATATCTCCGTTACTCTCTTTCTATCAATGACAACAGGCTTGCTCCGTGTTGTCGAGCCATACAGATTGACCTTTTGCGCTCAGACTCCGGAAACAGTACTCTGTGATGCTATGCGTGGGAAGACACAAAATCACATCTACACAATGCGCCTGTACATGGATATATAAAGATTCAGGCAGCCTGTTTCAGAGACAGTGAATGCGCTGATTAAGCAGAGAGGCATGTATCGAACAGGAGCCAAGCATATCGTTATATGGCCCACGCGGGCCGGAGTGAAAAAAATGACTACAGCAGCGACAATGGCAGGCATTTTGTTTGATCATGGCAGAACAGCCCGGATCGGCCTGCCTGAAGCGGTTTTTTGCCAGGGAAAAAGCCAGGAGGCGCTGTGCGTTCTGCTTGAAGAACACAGCCACGATCACGCCAAACCAATTCTGTTCACCAGGCTTGAACAGGCTGTTTTTGCTTCCATGCCTGAAACCATCACAAAAAAATACGACTACCATCCCTTGTCACGCACGGCCTTTACTGCCTGCCTGCCAGGTCCGGGCAAGGGCAGGGTTGCTGTTGTTTCTGCCGGAACCGCAGACAGTCACGTCACCTGGGAAGCTGCACGAACACTTCAGTATCTTGGCATTGCCACGACCGTGCATGAGGACAACGGCGTGGCCGGGCTATGGCGATTGACCGGAAATCTGGACAGCATTGACACCGCAGAGGTCATTATTGTGATCGCCGGGCTGGATGCAGCGCTGGCGTCAGTTATGGGTGGCCTGACCGGAAAACCTATCTTTGCCGTACCCACATCCGTTGGCTATGGCGTGGCGAGAAATGGCGAAGCAGCTCTTGCCAGTATGCTGGTGAGTTGCGCCCCTGGTGTTGCTGTGTTGAACATTGATAACGGATACGGTGCTGCCTGCGCAGCAGCGCGGGTCATTAACCTGGTGAATACTCAGCGCTAACCGGCCAGTCATCCGGGATAGGACTGCACAGGCAGGTTGCACGGGCCATCAACGCAAGGACACACGTATGAGCAGAGCAAGACATCCATCTTCACAGCATCACGGATCAGTGCTGACAGTCAGGGCTGGTTCCGGCCTTTCCGGAGACATGATGTTGGCCGGGCTGGCCGCTGTTGCAGAACTGAGCGCCGCAGATCTGGAGGCTCTGG
>JAAYGZ010000100.1 GCA_012727515.1 Desulfovibrionales bacterium | reverse complement strand
TATCTACACCTTAGTCGTGCCTGGTGGGCGAGAAAAAAAGCGGCGAAGGGTCCACGGCCAGATCCAGAATGGTCATGCCAAAATGCAGATGCGGCCCTGTAACGCGCCCGGTTCTGCCAACACGGCCTATGACCTAGCCAGCCTCAACCATGTCTCCGCCCTGAACCAGAATTTCATCCATATGCATGTACTGGGTAAATACACCCAGCCCATGATCAATATAAACACAGCGGCCCGCATAATACAGCTCTGCGGCCAGGACCACCTGGCCCGGAGCAGCGGCCTGAATCGGATCACCAAGGGCCGCACGTAAATCCAGACCACGGTGTGGATTGCGCGGCTGATCGTTAAAAAAACGGGTCAGGCCGTAGGCGCTGGTCACGCTTCCTGGCACAGGCCGGATAAGAGGCAATATCAGGTGATTATCCGGCGAAACCCCAGCTAAAATTTTTCGCGTCAGGGCCTGCTCCTGCCTGATACGCTCCTGCACATCCGCAGGCGGAGTCACCATGGCCTGGGCCACAGCAAGGCGCTGTTCGGGAAAGGTGCGCGTGTCCACGCGAATGACAGAGTCCACAGACAAAGGCGCAAGGCCCAGCCTGGTAATGCGCAGGCGGTAGCGTCCAGTTGGAGATTTCAGCACATCTGTGCCCAGCACAAATTCCAGACTGGTGGCATTATGGGCCGGAATATGTATTGTCTTCTCTGCCCACTCAACCCGTATCTGTTCCATGGGCCGGTCTGAGTCCACCTGAACACGAAACGGAAGCCCGATCCCGATTACTTTCGGACACGCAACCTGCATCTGGGTTTGCGTTGCAGCCTGACCAGCCACACTCCAGAACAGCAAAAGCACGACACACAGCATTCTCATGGCACCACCTCCACGGCAAATTCTCCATCACCTACCCGCACGCAAAGCCTCTGGCCTGGCGCGACCTTGGTGCAGGAACAGACAAATTGTCCGTGCTCATCCCGCACCAGGGCATAGCCACGCGCCAGCGGAGCATCTGGGTCCAGGGCTGTCAAGGCCGTGCTTACACGGTCCACAGCATGTTCCTGTGTCTGGATAAAACGCAGCCCTGCCCAGCGCAACGCTGTATCGGCTCGCTCAAGAGCAGCAGACAGATCAGCCACAACAAAGGGGCCAAAGGCCTGGTAAAGACGAAGGGTCAGCTGCTCCACAATCTGGGAATGCGTGTGCACAAAACGTGTGCGTGCGTGATGTATTTGAAGATTAAGGCGCTCCAGTTCCGCACATGCTCCGTCAATGCGCCGGGCCGGAGAATGCCAGACAAGCTGTTGGTGGACTGCGGCAGATTGTAAGGCCTGCGTTGACACAAAACGATCAGCACTTCGGTGCAGGGCCAGCACGAACTCATCAACGCGCTGCTGGAGCACTTCGCGCTCAATCCACAGCATCTGGGCCGCATGGGAGGGGGTAGCGGCACGCAGGTCCGCAACAAAATCAGCAATGGTGGTGTCCACTTCATGCCCGATTCCGGTCAGAACAGGAATCCGGGCACGGTACAGGGCGTCAGCAACAATTTCCGTGTTAAAGGCCCATAAATCTTCAATGGAACCACCGCCACGAATAAGCACAACAACTTCAGCCCAGGCATCGTCATCAACCTGGTCCAGGGCAGCGGCAATCTGGGCCGGTGCTGCGTCGCCCTGCACCAGGGAAGGATACACGCGAATTTCTGCCCCAAAGCCACGATGTTCGGCAATACGCAAAAAATCCTGCAAGGCCGCGCCCTGGGGAGCGGTAATAACTGCCACCCGCCTGGGATTGCCCGGCACAGACATTTTACGATCTGCAGCAAAATATCCCTGGCTTGCCAACCTGGCCTTCAGGGCCTCAAAAGCAATGGCCAGCTCTCCCTGGCCCTGTGTCTGCACCAGTTCAGCCACAAGCTGATACACGCCCCGTGGTGGATAGACATTCATGCGGCCAGCCACCAGAACGTCCAGTCCATCCTCCAGGGTCAGGGCCGGTCCTGACTCCACCTCGCCAGTCAGGGGATTGATCCGCTCCCCCTCTTCCTGCCTGGGCTGCGCCCCCTTGAACCAGACCACGTTCAAGACAGCATCATCATCTTTCAGAGAAAAATAAAAATGCCCGGAAACAGGCCTGGACAGGTTGGAAATTTGTCCACGCACCCAGACAAAGGGAAACTCCCCCTCAAGGATATCCTTGACGGCCTGAGTCAGGGTTTGGACAGTAAAAATATACATGCATCAATCAGCGTTTCGTGTATCCTGGGGTACACAAAGTTTTTGAGCAGGAATTCGCACGACATGCCCTGCTTCAAAAATAATTAAATCAGTTTGAGTTTGGACAGCTATTTTTCGTGCCATTGTGGATGCTCGCTGTACAGCCACCACAGAGGCGCGGAGCATTTTGTCCTTGGCATTATTAATATCTGAAATCATAATATATTTTCTCCCC
>JAAYGZ010000099.1 GCA_012727515.1 Desulfovibrionales bacterium | reverse complement strand
GATCAACACCTAGCTCTCACAGGCTCTGCCTGGAAAGCCATGAATTATGGTAACAACACGGCCCTGAAGGAGAAATCTTTCAGGGCTTTTTTTAGGAGTTATGTATGAAACACAAAGATATTATCCGGGCTCTGCCATTAGTAGCAGACGCCCTGGGCAGAAAATACGGGGTGCGGGTACATATCGGAGGTAACAAGGCCTATACGAATGGAAAAGATATTCATCTGCCGAGCCTGCCTCTTGATAGTGACGAAACTGCCTTGAATCTGGCCAGGGGCTATCTGGATCATGAGGCTGCCCATCTGCGCTCCACTGATTTTGAAGCCATGGTGCAAGCAGGCCTTACAGCCATTGAAAAGCACGTCTGGAATATTCTGGAAGACGTTATGGTGGAGCGCAAACTTGCCCAGCTCTACCCAGGATGTCGTCATAATCTTGCCTGGCTCGTGAGGCATGTCTTTCTTCAGGAGTTTGAGCCCAGTTCCGATGTCAGTACGGAAATATTAAACTGGATACTTTGTCGTGTCAGGTCGTTTGATGTGCCAGAATTAAACGCGCTCACCCAGGAGCTGGCTCAATATATTAACCAAGCATTCCCTGGGTTACTCCCCAGGCTCATGCCTATTATCAGTTCTGTGCCCCAAACATGCCAGGATACCAGAGCCTGTATCAGCACGGCCAAGAAACTTGTAAGGATTATTGAAAAGTATGCACAATCTCAGGCCAATGCCCAGGAAACAACTCGCACCGGAGGAACAGATGAAACACAACATGCACACAACGAGCATTCTCAAGACAAGCATCATACTGGGGCCGACACCGCCATTCCCACCCTGGTGGATATAGAAAATCTGACTGAGATTTTACATGCCCCAGCAGACAAACTGCCATCAGGATTTGGTGACCGGCTTGGAGAGGCGTTAGAAAAATTGTCCTCTCCATCCAGTCAGTCCCTGACCGTGGCCCAGGTACGACCCAAGTCAAACACTCCTTTATCTGAACAGGATATTGATGAGACCAGGAAATCTACCACAGCTCTTCGTACCAGGCTCCAGGGGCTGCTCCAGAGTGCTGTGGATGTCCGTAGCAAAATTGGCAGGACAGGGCACATTGATCATCGCCGTTTACCTCGCGTGGTGACCACAGCTGATTCCAAGGTCTTTCTGCGCAAGGGAAGGCGGCAGGGCGTCAACACTGCCATCCATATTCTACTTGATGCTTCTGCTTCCATGCATGGCTCCTGCATGGAGCTGGCTTCCAAGTCCTGTTACGCATTGGGTCATGCTCTGGTCCATATTCCAGGCGTATCTTTGGCCATAACCTGCTTTCCTGGATGCATTGACTACACACTGCCCAGCACAGATGAATCGCACCGTTCTGTAGCACCTGTGCTCTTACGCAATGAAAAATTCCATAACCGATTTGAGATAACACCTAATGGAAGCACTCCCATGGCTGAGGCATTGTGGTGGGTATTACAGGAAATACATCCACAGCCAGAAGAGCGCAAGATCATTTTGATTATCTCAGACGGAGACCCCGATTCCTATAACGAAACAGCCTCGGCCATAAGCGCCATCAAGGGATTTGGCATAGAAGTGTATGGGATAGGCATTGCAAGCACTGCCATATCAAGGCTTCTGCCATACAACCAATCTGCACCTGTAAACGACCTTGGGCAATTATCCCCAGCCATGTTCGGAATTTTACAAAATGTATTTATGACCGCAGGGAGGTGATAGTCCTGTTCTGGCCCAGTACTGCCCGCAACAGCGGGAAAAACACTGCAACCTGTAACCGGAGGATGAAGATATGGGACCATGGATTGCCATAGCCATTGCTGTGCTTGAGATCGTGAGAGAGCATCTTGATGACTGAGCCGCAAATACAGATCAGTGTCCAAGAGGCAGGAGCTTTTCCTGCCTCTTTTGTTTTCAACCATAATCCACAAGGAGAAAATCATGAGTAAAATCGCAAGTTTTGTCGTCGGAGCCATTGCTGGTGCCGCAAGCATGATTGGCTTGGCGTACTGGATAAGTGAGCATGAGTACCACAAGCCCTTCATCTCGAGCGAAGACCAGGAGGGTGAAAGTGGGGTACAAGACCAGGCTTCCCAGGAAGATCATGCTCAAGGTCAAGAGATTGGGGATGATTTTGAAGAAGCTGTTCCCACTGCATAGGCCGCCTTTGCGACTGCCGTGTTCCAGGTGTGGTTCCACAAATACTGTCACTGAAAATGGGCTGATGCCCAATGTTCTGGAAAGGCTTATGCCCGAACAACCGTTCAGGTCTGGGAAGTACGTGGTGGAATGCAGAGATTGCGGGGCCAGGGTGGTGATTATGGTCAATTAATGGAGTAGCCGGGGCGGTTGCCCGCCCCAGCTCTCACACCACCCGACAAGCGTATTACGCACCAAGGG
>JAAYGZ010000098.1 GCA_012727515.1 Desulfovibrionales bacterium | reverse complement strand
TTCTTGGGATTATTGGTCATCAGGCGCATACGTTTCACGCCCAGATTAACTAAAATTTGTGCTCCCAGGCCATAGTCACGCAGGTCAGGAGCAAAACCAAGTTCCAGGTTGGCTTCCACGGTGTCCCGGCCTTCGTCCTGCAAGTGATAGGCTTTGATTTTATTGCCCAGGCCAATGCCGCGCCCTTCCTGGCGCATATATAAAATAACGCCAGAGCCTTCTTCATTGACCATCTGCATGGCTCGCTGAAGCTGACTGCCACAATCGCAGCGCATGGAGCCAAAAACATCGCCTGTAAGACATTGGCTGTGCACACGCACCAAAACCGGACTTTCTGGATCAATTTCTCCCTTGACCAAAGCCAGATGCGTATGGGCGTCAATATCATTTTCATAGGCCACAATAGTAAACTCACCATAACAGGTGGGCATACGAGCCTCAGCAATGCGGCGCACCAGCGAGTCCTTGCGGGAGCGATAGGCAATGAGATCTGCAATGGTGGCAATTTTCATATTGTGCTCAGCCGCAAAGGCAGACAGCTCTGGCATTCTGGACATGGTACCGTCATCATTCATGATTTCGCAAATAACAGCCGCGCCTTTCAGACCAGCCAGGCGGGCCAGATCAACAGAGCCTTCTGTTTGCCCGGCCCGAACCAAGACTCCCCCTGGCTTGGCGCGCAAGGGAAAAATATGTCCCGGGCTAGCAATGTCTTCAGGCGTTGTGTCATCCGCCACTGCGGTTTGCACGGTCAGGGCGCGATCATGGGCGGAAATACCTGTGGTTACGCCCTGCTTGGCTTCAATGGAGACAGTGAAATTGGTTCCAAATTTGGATGTATTGCGTTGAGCCATCAGGGGAAGCTCAAGTTTATCCACCAGGGCCGGTTCCATGGGCAGACAGATCAGCCCACGACCGTATTTTGCCATAAAATTAATGTCCTGGGGCGTGACCTTTTCAGCGGCAATGGTCAGGTCGCCCTCATTTTCACGGTCTTCATCGTCAACCAGAATGATCATCCGCCCAGCACGAATTTCTTCAATAGCTTCTTCAGCCGTACATTTATACATAGTGTCCTCGCGGGATTAAAATCCGTTATCTCGTAAAAAATCCAACGTAATGGCCGATGCCGTGGATGCAGCCGCAGGTGCCCAGGGACCAAGCATTCGCTGGACATATTTGCCAATAATATCAGTTTCCATGTTCACCTGCTGGCCTGGAATCCATGTGCTGATAGTTGTTTCCTGCTGCGTGGCCGGAATGATGTTTACTGTTAAATAATCAGGCCCGCAATCATTGACCGTAAGACTGATCCCATCCAGAGCCACAGAACCTTTGGCAATCACCTGCGGGCCAAAAGCAGCAGGAAACATGAGCTTGTATTGCCTGGATTCACCAGCGGGCGTACTCGCTGCCACTTCTGCCAGGCAATCCACATGACCAGAGACAATATGCCCGCCCAACCGATCACCCAGGGCCAAGGCCCGCTCCAGATTTATGGTGCTCCCAGAGCGCAGTGCCCCCAAATTGGTAACAGCCAGGGTTTCTGCCGAGGCATAGGCTGTAAAATAGTCTGTTCCAAAGGTTTCAACAGTCAGGCAGACCCCGTTGACTGCAATGGACTCACCGCGTTGATACGCGCTCAGATCAAAGGCTGGCCTGATTTTTAAGCGAGTCTCCTTGCCGCGTCCATTGATCTCTGTAATATGGCCAATGCCTTGGATAATACCAGTAAACATGCTTACTCCGTGGGGCGCAGGCGCAGGTAAAGGTCTGTGTCCACCAGACGGTGTTCAAGCAAACGAAAATTCCAGGCCTCATGCATATCTTCTATTGTCCGCCCGGCAAAGGAACTGCGCCCCTGCGCATCGCCTAAAATTTTCATGGCCTGGTACAGGCGCAACTCATCCAGGACACCAAAAGTATGCAGGGACGCACTTAAACCTCCTCCGCCTTCGGCCAGCACATAATGACAGCCAAGGTTGTGGCGCAACAGGCGCAGGCCCTCACGTATATCCAACAGCTCGTGAACAGTGCGCAGGCCCCACACGCGTACGCCCAGGTCTGCCAGACAAGCGGCCCGGGCTGATTTGCTTTCAGCCTCTGAGGTCCAGAATATGGTCTGGTCTGGACGTGCTGCGAGCAAAACAGAAGACTGGTCTGGTTCGGGCAGAGTGCGAGTGACCACAACAGCCACGGGCTGAGGCCCGGAATATCCAGGCAAACGGCAGGTCAGACTGGGATTATCGGCCCTGTAGGTGCCCCCGCCAATAAGTACGGCCTGGCACCAACTCCGCAGCCCATGCACTTCTTCACGTGAGCGAGGAGTGCTGATCCAGGCGGCATGGCCTGTGCGGGTCGCAATTTTTCCGTCCAGGGTCGTGGCCAGCTTGGCAATGACATACGGACGGTCTGTGGTCTGCCAGGTATGAAAATCAGCAATCAGATCCTGACAGGCCTGGGCGCACAGTCCGTGACGCACAGTAATGCCCTGCTGTTCTAAAAAAGTTTTGCCTCCGCCAGGAACGGTGGTGTTGGGGTCGAGGCAGCCAATCACCACTGTTGTAATGCCAGCCTCTACCAGGGCCTGGGTGCAGGGCGGAGTTTTACCGTGATGGTTGCAGGGTTCAAGGGTGACATAGAGGGTGCATTGGGCCGGGATCACGTTTTTGCGGGCAGCGTCACGCAAGACCTCTATTTCAGCATGAGGTTGGCCATAGGCCCTGTGCCATCCTTCAGCCACAATGGTCTGGTCACGCACCAAAACAGCTCCCACACAGGGGTTAGGCGCTGTGGCTCCCCTGCCTTGTTCGGCCAGGGCAATGGCCCGCTGCATAAAGCCCGCTTCATCACGCATGGGAAGAGCGCTCCAGAAGTTCAAAAGGGATGCGTGCTTCTGTAAGCATGGTGCGCGAGAGCTCGTCTGGGTAGCCTTCAGCAAAATAAATAGCCTGTACCCGGCAGTTAATGAGCATTTTGGCACAGAGAATACAGGGCTGGGTTGTGCAGAAAATGTCTGCGCCCTCAATGCTTATGCCGTGCATTGCGGCCTGGATGATCACATTTTGCTCTGCGTGCAAGGCCCGGCACAGTTCATGGCGTTGTCCAGAAGGAATTCCAAGCTGTTCACGCATACAGCCAATATCCAGGCAATGGGTAAGCCCGGCAGGGGCGCCATTATAGCCCGTGGCCAGGATGCGCTTGTCCTTGACAGCCACTGCTCCAACCTTACGCCGCAGGCAGGTGGACCGCTCTGCAACCAGGTACGCGATATTCATAAAGTATTCTGGCCAGGGAATGCGTTTGTCCATGATAGTCTCAAAACGCCTTGCATCAGGGCTGAAAATGAATCAACCACAGGACCAGCAACTGATCCTGTGGTTGGGAAATAATGCCCCTCGTCAGGGCTTACCACGCAAAGAGTGGGAATTGCCCGGCGAATTTCTCCACTTCGCGTTGAATTTCTGCCAGCGCAGTTTCATTGTGCACATTCTCCAAAGCAGCAACAACCCATTTGGCAACCTTGCGCATATCGTCTGTTTTCATGCCCCTGGTGGTCAGGGCCGGAGTGCCCAGGCGCACGCCAGAGGTAACAAACGGGGAGCGGGTTTCAAAGGGCACGGTGTTTTTGTTGACCGTGATGCCTGCTTTGTCCAGGGCAATTTCTGCATCCTTGCCCGTAATATCATGGCTGGTCAGGTCCATGAGCATCAGGTGATTGTCTGTGCCGCCAGACACCAGAGCATATCCGGCATCTACCAGCTCTTTGGCCAGAGCCTGGGCATTGATAATGACCTGATTCTGATAGTCCTTAAATTCTGGGCGCAAGGCTTCGGCAAAGGCAACGGCTTTGGCTGCAATAACATGCATGAGCGGCCCGCCCTGGATGCCAGGAAAAATCTGTGAATTGAGTGTCTTGCCAAATTCTTCAGCACTTAAGATCATGCCGCCCCGTGGACCGCGCAAGGTTTTGTGCGTTGTGGTGGTGGTGAAGTGCGCATAGGGGATGGGCGTTGGGTGCAGGCCCACAGCCACCAGGCCCGCAATATGAGCCATATCAACTAAGAGTTTGGCTCCCACGCTGTCAGCAATGGCGCGAAAACGCATAAAGTCCAGCTCACGGGGATAGGCACTGGCCCCGGCAATGATCATCTGGGGCTTGTGTTCTTTGGCCAGGGCTTCGATTTCATCGTAGTTGATGCGCCCTGTTTCTTTTTCCACACCATAAAACACAGTTTTGTAGAGCCGTCCGGAAAAATTGACAGGACTGCCGTGCGTTAAGTGCCCGCCATGCGAAAGGTTCATGCCCAAAATGGTATCGCCTGGCTGAATAGCCGCAAAATAAGCACCCATATTGGCCTGAGAACCAGAGTGGGGCTGCACATTGGCATAATCAGCCCCAAAAAGCTGCTTGGCGCGTTCAATGGCCAGGTCTTCAGCCATGTCCACATATTCGCAGCCCCCATAATACCTTTTGCCTGAATATCCTTCCGCGTATTTATGGGTCATTACACTGCCCATGGCACTGCGCACAGCCAGCGACGTGAAATTTTCCGAGGCAATGAGTTCAAGCTTGGTGATCTGCCGGTTGGTTTCCAGCTGAATGGCTTTGGCGATTTGCGGATCCTGACGAGTGAGTTCGTCCATAGCTCCTCCTGGTTATGAGCCGCAGGCGCGGCAGTTATTCATAGCGGCGCAGGATGATGGAGGCGTTGGTGCCGCCAAATCCAAACGAATTACTTATGCCAAGGCGCGGATTGATCTGACGGCTGCCCTGAGCAACATAGTCCAGATCACAATCCGGGTCTGGCGTTGTCTGGTTAATGGTACCGGGAATAATGCCTGTGTGCAGACTTAATGCTGTAAACACAGCCTCCACGCCACCGGCTGCACCTAAAAGATGGCCAATCATGCTCTTATTGGCAGTAATGGGCATGATATAGGCCTGGTCACCAAAGACATGCTTAATGGCCTTGGTTTCAGTCTTGTCGTTGAGTTTTGTGGAGGTGCCGTGGGCATTGATAAAATCAATATCAGTGGCCATGCATTCTGCATCACGCAAGGCATTACTCATGGAAAGAGCCATGCCTGCTCCGGAATCTTCAGGAGCTGTGATGTGAAAGGCATCGGCCGAGGCCCCATAGCCCAGCATTTCCGCGTAAATGGTTGCCCCGCGTGCTCTGGCATGTTCCAGCTCTTCGAGCATAAGAAATCCGGCCCCTTCGCCAATGACAAACCCGGTGCGCTCCGCATCAAAGGGCCGACTGGCTGCTTGCGGGTCATCATTGGCAGTGGACAGGGCTTTTAAGGCATTAAAACCAGAAACACCCATGGACGTGATGGTTGATTCCACCCCGCCAGTGATACAGGCTTTAACCCGTCCCAGTTTAATGTCTGAAAAAGCATAGCCAATGGCGTGTGTTGCAGAAGCGCAGGCCGAAGTTGTGACCAGATTCGGGCCTTTGGCGCCTGTCAGAATGGATACTTGCCCGGCAGCCATGTTGGCTATGAGCATGGGGATGTAAAAGGCAGAAATGCGACGCGGGCCAGAGTTCATGAGCTTGGCATGGAACTCTTCAATAGTGGATAAGCCACCCAGACCACAGCCCAGAATCACGCTTACCTCATGCGCATTGTCTTCAGTAATGGCCAGTCCACAATGCTCCATGAGCTGTTTGCCTGCGGCCACGGAAATTTGTACAAAACGATCCATGCGTTTGGCTTCTTTGATGCTCATATACGCAGTCGGATCAAACTGCT
>JAAYGZ010000097.1 GCA_012727515.1 Desulfovibrionales bacterium | reverse complement strand
GCGGTTGCAACGTGAATATGCGGGTTCTCATGCTGCTGCATTAGGACAGCAAGCCTATAAAAATCTGCCTGGCCTGGCATCAGGCCTGGAGACAGTACGTGGATGAGTTCTGGGCCTGTCTGGCCTTACGTCACACAAAAGGATTGGGAGCGCGAACCTGGAAGCGCCTTGTAGGGCAGTTTGGCTCTGCGGCTCAGGCTGTATCTGCTTTTCCTCAGTGGCCCCATGTTTCCAAAAAAGTCTGCGCTGAATTTGCCAGTGGTCGCTGGCAGTCAGCAGCAGAGCATGAAGCAGCACTGGCCGCTCAACATAATCTTTCTGTCCTGCCTTTGGCTGATCCGGCATTTCCTGATGCATTGCGCCATATTCCTGATCCGCCACTGTTTCTGTATGTTCACGGCGATCAGTCCTTATTGCATCGTCCATGCGTGGCCATGGTTGGCTCACGCCAGTCCTCACAATATGGTCTGCACATGGCTGACAGCATTGCCACAACCTTGAGCCAGGCCGGAATCTGTGTGGTTTCCGGATTTGCCTTTGGCATTGACCGGGCAGCGCACTGGGGTGCTTTGCACGGGGTAGGCTCAACCATTGCTGTACTAGGAACCGGGATTGACCTGATTTATCCTTTTTCCAATCGTGATTTATGGATGGACATAGCTGCCAAGGGGCTGATTGTCAGCGAGTTTGCTCCAGGCACCAAGCCTGAAGGAATAAATTTTCCTCATCGCAACCGTATTGTCAGTGGGCTTTCCTTGGGCGTACTTGTGGTGGAAGGCGCCTTAAAAAGCGGGAGCCTGATTACCGCTGAACTGGCCCTGGCGCAGGGCCGGGATGTTTTTGCCCTGCCTGGTCCGGCCAATCTGAAAACATATCAGGGCTGTCATCAACTGATTCGGCAGGGCGCGTATTTAGTGCAGGATGGCCATGATATTCTGCGCGAGCTGGAGCCACGGTTACGCGCCTTTGCCCGCCCGGTGCTTCAGGCAGAAGCCCGCAACGCACAGGACGAACATGAGGTGGATGATCCTGATCAGCGTGCTGTGCTTGCGCTGCTTGGTAAACAGGAACGCATTCATATAGACGAAATGACCCGGATTCTGGACTGGCCAGCAGAACAGGTCAGCGCCGCACTTCTTTTTCTTGAATTGCAAGGGCTTGTTAAGCAGCTGCCAGGGATGTATTATGCTCGCAGTGACGGATATTTAACCTGAAGAAGAGAGACATATGCAAAAAATTCCCTTAAATTTAGCCGGTCCAGACATGGTGTTGGCGAAACCAGTAACCCGCGACACAGGCATGGTTTTAATTGCTGCGGGAACCGTGCTGACGGAATCTCTTATTATGCGCCTGGAAAATATGGGCATAGAGCAGATTGTTGTGGAAGGAACTCCTGTGGATATGGGCGATGGCGCTGGAGATGAAGCCCAGGCCAAAAAGCTGGAACGACTGGATCATTTATTTCGTAATTTCGCGGATGATACATATATGCAGAAAATTAAAGCCTTGGTACGCGCCTATTATATGGGGGCTGTTTCTCGTTCTGCCGGGCCACGTCAGTCCGGAGGTATGTAATGGAAGAAGATCTCAGGACCAAACAAAAAGGGCAGTTGCTGGCAGTCAAAGATTTGCCCACCTTGCCGGAAGTGCTGCATGAAGTGAGTGTGCTCCTGGAAGATCCTAATTCTTCCACGGATCAGATCAGCAAGGTTATTTCCAGGGACCAGGTGCTTTCAGCCAAAGTGCTGAAAATGGTTAATTCGCCCATCTATGGTTTTCCGGGGCGCATTGGCTCTATTCAACATGCTCTGGTTTTGCTGGGTTTTAATGTTATCCGGGGCATTATTATTTCTACTTCAGTTTTTGATGCCATGAATGAAAATATGAAGGGCTTGTGGGAACACAGCGTGGGCTGCGCCCTGGCCTGCTCTACAGTGGCCAGAACAATTGGCTGCAAGGACCCTGAAGAATATGCTGTGGCCGGGCTGCTGCATGATCTGGGCAAGGTTGTGACAGCTGTTCAACTGCCCAAGGTGCGGGCCCAGATTGATGAGTTGGTCAAGGACAAAGATTTGAGTTACCGTGCTGCTGAGACAGAAGTTCTGGGATTTGCGCATGACCGTATCAATATGTGGCTCTGCTCTCACTGGAATCTGCCTCCAAATCTGAAAGAAGGCCTGTCCTATCACCATCGCCCCATGTCTGCTTCGCTCTACCCCAAGGTCGCGCAGGTGGTGCATCTGGGAAATTTTATGGTCCGTTTGTTTGGCGTTGGCAGTAGTGGGGATGATCAGATCAGTGCTCTGGATGAAGGTGTGCTGGAAGCCCTGGGCATTACGCCTAAAATTTTCGGCGAGATCATGGACGTGCTTGAGAGTGAATATGTGGATCTGATCTGAGGACAATATGGTCAGTGGTGAAACCCGACATTTTTTTCTTGTTACAGCAGACCAGGGCTTGCAGGATACGTTGCGTGCCCTCTGGCCTTCAGAGCAGGTAATCTGGACCTGTTTTGAGCGCGGGGCTTCTGCCCTGGAATATCTTTTTTCTGATCCGCCGGATTTGTTAGTGGTGGATGCCACGCTGCCGGACTTATCTGGTCCGGAACTTATCCGGCTCATTAAAAGCGAGAATGTCTATCGCCAGCTTCCTGTGGTGCTTTGCCTGGCCCATGAGGAAGCCTTGGCAGGCTATGATTTGAGTATGCTTGAAATTGACGATTTTCTTGTGCGTCCAATTTCTGCAGCCAATGCCAAGGGCCGTCTGACCCTGGCCTACCATCGCGCTACTCGTGAGCTTGATGCCAGCCCCCTGACAAAATTGCCCGGCAATACATCAATCATTCATAAAATTCAGGATCTGATTGATCGCAAACGCGATTTTGCTTTGGCCTATATTGACCTGGATCACTTCAAATCTTTTAATGACAAGTATGGTTTTTCACGTGGCGACGAAGTGCTGCTGATGACTGCGCGGGTTATTGTTAATTCTATTCGCGGATTTATGGGAGCAAATACCTTTGTTGGCCATGTGGGTGGTGATGATTTTGTGTTTATTGTGCCCCCTGACAAGGCTGAACAGGCCTGCCAGCAGGTGATTGATAATTTTGATTCCATTGTACCGTATTTTTACGATGAAGAAGACCGTGTGCAGGGAGCTATTCATTCCATTGATCGTAAAGGCCGGGACCAGGTTTTTCCGCTGATGGCGATTTCCATTGCAGTGGTTTTTAATATTAACGGCCAGTTGCACCATTTTGGTGAAGCCTCACAGATTGCCATGAATCTGAAAAAAGAAGCCAAAAAAAATCCAAAAAGCTGCTATGTCCTGGATAAACGCAACCATTCCTGAAGCTGTCAGCAATTTTTTGCTCTATCTGGATGCCCAGCGCGGGTATTCTCCGGCCACTATGCAGGCCTATGACACGGATTTGCAGGGGCTGGAGGTTTTTCTTGCCACGCGAGACAAGAGCCTGCATGCGCCAGACACAATTATTCGGGCAGATATTTTAGCTTTTGTCGCTGATTTACACCGTCGGGGCATGGCCAAGACCAGTGTGTGTCGCAAGCTTTCGAGCTTACGTTCATTTTTTCGATTTTTGCGTAAAAATGGCGTTGTCCACCAAGACCCCTGCGTGATGCTCTCAAATCCCAAACTGCCCAAGGTGCATCCCAAAGTGCTCAATGTTGACCAGACCCTGCATTTGCTTCGCGCTGAAGAAGGAACTCCTGACCTGCGTTCTTTGGCCTTGCTGGAGGTTTTGTACGGGGCTGGATTACGTATCAGCGAGGCCTTAGGCCTTAATTACGAAGATGTGGATTTTGACCAGGGTTTAGTGCGCGTGCTGGGCAAAGGGCGCAAAGAGCGCATTGTACCGCTGACAGATACGGCTGTGGAGCGCTTGCGTCGTTACTTGCAGGATAGACGTGCCTCTGGGGCAGACCTGCGCCATGCGCCTGTTTTTCTGGATGATCGCGGCGCTCGTCTTAATCGGGGGCAGGCATATACGATGATTAAAAAGCTGGCCAAGGCTGCCGGAATATCTGCATCAGTAAGCGCACACACCTTGCGCCATTGTTTTGCCACCCACATGCTTCAGGCCGGGGCTGATCTGCGTGGCGTGCAGGAGCTGCTGGGCCATGCCTGTATTTCTACAACCCAGCGCTATACCCATCTGGACCTCGCCCATATCACCAAGGTGTATGACGCCTGCCATCCACGTTCTCAGGATACAAACGCATCAACCGTGGCGCGGTCAGAAAAATCATGACCAGCACAAAAGCCCTGTGAGTGCGCATGCACCAGAGCGCAACAAAAAAGCCGCCCTTTTGGACGGCTTTTTTCGTGGCATTCAAGTTGGATTCATGCGTGTATCAGTGGTGGAGCTGATCAGGATCGAACTGACGACCTCTTGAATGCCATTCAAGCGCTCTCCCAGCTGAGCTACAGCCCCACAACGCGAAAAAGGTTTGTGGAGGAAATTGATGTGCTTGTCAAGTAGTTCTGAAACAGATTGTATTTGTCGGCTTGACAAGCAGGCGCATACTTGTGTCGGGTGCTTTGCGTTTGTTGCGGCGCAACACTGTTGTACCGAGTTGAGAATGGGTGAGATTAACATAAGGAGAATATTATGATTATAGTCAGCGCGTGTTTGGCTGGTTTTGCGTGTCGGTGGAATGGTGAGGACTGTGCGCATCCTCAGGTAGTGCATTTGGTGCAAACCGGTGAGGCCGTGCCCATTTGTCCTGAACAGTTGGGTGGTCTGACCACGCCTCGTGAACCATGCGAAGTGGTTCATGGTCGCGTGCTGTGTAAATCCGGGCTGGATGTCACCGAGGCCTTTGAACGCGGCGCAGCCATGACCGTGCATCTGGCCAGGCTTTATGGCTGTACCCAGGCTATTCTGAAGTCCCGTTCTCCTTCGTGTGGATGTGGCCGTATCCATGATGGTACTTTTTCCGGTATTCTTATTCAGGGTAATGGCCTGACTGCCACGGCCCTGCTTCAGGCCGGGATAGCGGTACAAACCGAGGATGACCTGTAAAGGCAGGTGCATTGCGGTACAGAAATCAGATAACGGATGAACAGTATGGCAGAAAACGACACCAGCTCTACGACCAGTGCGCAAAATTCAGGCCTGGGCCTGGCTGTGGTGGATTGGTTTGCCGTTCATGCACGGGCTTTGCCGTGGCGCAGCACTTATGATCCATACCAGGTCTGGGTCTCAGAGATTATGCTGCAGCAAACCCAGATGGAGCGTGGAACCGAGTATTTTCTGCGCTGGATGCAGCGTTTTCCTGATCTGAGCGCTCTGGCCACGGCCCATGAGGATGAGGTGCTTAAAATGTGGGAGGGCCTGGGCTATTATGCCAGGGCGCGCAATCTGCACCGGGCAGCGCGTCAGGTCTGTGCAGAATATGCAGGCCAGATTCCACAGGATATGCGCCAGTTGCAACTCTTGCCAGGCATTGGGCCATACACGGCAGCAGCCATTGCAAGCATTGCCTATAACCAGGATGTCTGTGTTGTGGATGCCAATGTAGAGCGCATTATGAGCCGGGTCTGCAATGTGGACACGCCAATCAAGGCCAAGGCAACTCAAACGCGGATTCGTGAGGTCTGCCAGGACATGCTGCCCCTGGGTCAGTCCCGAAATTTTAATCAGGGCCTGATGGATTTGGGCGGGCTTGTGTGTACGCCGCGCTCACCTCTCTGTCCTTCGTGTCCCCTGGCCACATGGTGTCTGGCGCGTGCTGCTGGAGTGCAGGAAGAGCGTCCTGTGGTATCCCCGCCGGCCACGCCCGTTTATATTACCATGGCCACTGGCGTGCTCTGTCATGCAGGGCGTTTTTTTGTGCAAAAGCGCAAGGCAGATGATATCTGGGCGCATTTGTGGGAATTTCCAGGCGGAGTGGTAGAAGAGAACGAAGATCCGGCAGATACTGTGGTGCGTGAATATATGGAAGAAACCGGGCTGCATGTGACTGAACCAGAATACATTGGCGCGTTTCAGCACAGCTACACCCGGTACAGGGTCACCATGCATGCTTTTTTTGTGCGCCTTGATGCTGATCCCAGAACAGTGGAATTAACTGCGGCTCAGGAATATCGCTGGGCCACCTGGGACCAAGTCCTGACCCTGGCTTTTCCAGCCGGGCACCGCAAACTTATTGCTGCCCTGAAGCAATCAGGGATGCCGGGGCATAGCTCTGGACCTCGCCATGCGAGTCATCGCACCCAGTGCTGAAAAACAATACCTTGGGCAGTAACAGTGGCTGCTTTATCCCCTGGAAACTGAAAGCAGCGCCCCAGGGTTTGGTTATCCCACGCAGTGTCCAGGGCCATGAGCTGCACAAAAAGCGCCTGGCCCTGGCCCATGCCATCAAGTACTTCCTTATACCAACGCAGGCGCTGGGCTGAATGAGTGCTGTGCAATTCGTGCGCTGGCAGCATAAGGCCCTGCTGTGTTGTGTGAACCGGGGCGGGAAATTGTCGCCAATAGTCTTCATCTGTTCGGGCCTGGAGCCAGAGTTGGCGCATGGCCGTGCCTATGGATGGATTTTCAGCGCGTAACAGCGGAACAAGCTGGGTGCGAATTCTGTTGCGTGTGTAAGCCAGGCTGGCATTGCTGGCATCTTCACACCAGGACAGGCCACAGTCCAGGGCAAAAGCCTGCACATCTTTTTTATCCCAATCAAGCAGTGGGCGCAGAATGCGGCGCTCATGATCCACGCCCACCATGCCGCCAAGACCAGGCCAGCCAGTGCCGCGCACCAGACGCAAAAGAATGTCTTCCAGCAAATCATCCCCGTGATGGGCAGTCATAATCCAATCTGCCCCATGTTCCTGGCGCACACGCTCTAAAAAGGCGTAGCGCTCAGCTCTGGAGGTTTCTTCAAGGCCCAGGCCCCTGGCTTTGGCCAGAGCAGGAACATGGCTGCGTGTGCATATACAGGGCAGTTCCAAACTGGCGCAGATGCGCACGGCATGTTCTGCTTCGTGGTCAGATTCCGGGCGCAAACCATGATGAAGATGGGCAGGGATAAGTGTAAGATTCAGGTGCGGGGCCAGGGCATGTGCCAGGTAGAGCAGGGCAGTGGAATCCAGGCCCGTGGAATAGGCCAGCACCAGGGTTATGCCAGTCAGGTCAACATCCAGGGTGGTGCGGCAGAAACGGGCAATACCCAGGCAGCGCCTGGCCCAGGCACGGGGCATATCCTGCAGGCGCATGGCTTAGCCAGAGAGCCCCTGAATCATTTTGTCATTGCAAGGAGCGCAGGGAGGCAACTCTGTGTAATTTACTGAGAAGTCAATGATTCTGGGTTGCTTCCCGCTCCAATTCCTTGCGGTCGCAATGACTTGTGCCGGTGTACTCAGCATTTTCTTAGACAGAAATATGCAGGTCGCGCAGCAGATTATCCAGGTAGTTTTCCATGTGGGCGCGTTGTTCCGGGGTTGCATAGGCAATGCAGGCGCAGCGCAGGATGGCTTTGGCCCGCACCAGAAGTTCCAGGCGCACCCAGTCGCGCCCTGTTTCCACAGCCATATAAAAAGGGCCGCACTGGGGAGCGTGTTCGTGCTGCGTGGGGGTGAGCAGGCTCTGGGGCAGATTAAAATGATAAAGATGCTCAATGCTGCTTTGTAAGTCCTGTTCCTTGAGCCAGGACTCCAGTTTGTCCATGTCATCAGGAGAAATTTCATCAAAAACAAGGGAGCGCATACATTACTCCGATACAGGGTTTTTGCGGTCCAGGTGTGCATCAGACGGCACATGCTCCTGATCCAGATTAAAAATACGCTGAGTGCTGTGAATAAAGCGTTGGGCCGAGCCTTCTTCCAGGGATCTGCGTTTAAGATAGCTGATGGGTTCGTGGTAGATTTTCTGACACAGGGATTTGGCCAGGCGTTCCATGATGGCTACAATCTGGGTGTCAGGGTCCGGACCCAGTTGTTTGATGGATTTACGCAGTTCACGGCGGGCCAGGGTTTCACCCTGAGTTAAGAGCGCGACAATGGTTGGCTGCAAGGCCAGGCCATCACGCCATCGCATAAAGGCAGCCATTTCCTCAGATACAATGCCCTTTGCCTTGGCAGCTTCGTTTTGCCGGCCAGCCAGGTTTTCTTCAACCACTTCTTTAAGATCA
Source organism: Desulfovibrionales bacterium (assembly GCA_012727515.1). Classification (GTDB taxonomy): domain Bacteria; phylum Desulfobacterota; class Desulfovibrionia; order Desulfovibrionales; family Desulfomicrobiaceae; genus Desulfomicrobium. The sequence continues at coordinate 12,331 of JAAYGZ010000097.1, read as the reverse complement.
TCAATGTCGTATAAATAGACATTGTCAAAGCTGTTCACATCTGGGTCTATGTCGCGGGGCACAGCAATATCAATAAAGAAAATTGAGCGGTTGCGTCGTTTGCGCAGTACATCACGCATGTCTTTGGCGCGGATAATGGCTGTGGGCGAGCCTGTGGAACTGATGACAATATCTGCATGAACCAGGGCTGTGGGCAGATCTTCAAAAGCATGGGCTGTGCCGTTAAACTGTCTGGCCAGTTCCTGGGCTTTGGCCAGGGTGCGATTGACCACAGTGATGGTGCGCACTCCGGCTGACAAAAGATGCGTGGCTGCCAGTTCTGCCATTTCGCCCGCGCCAATAAGCAGGGCGCTGTGTTCGGAAAGGTCGGTAAAAATTTTGCGGGCCAATTCCACTGCCGCATAGCTGATGGAGACAGCACTGGACGCAATGGCTGTTTCTGTGCGCACGCGCTTGGCCACGGAAAAGGATTTGTGCAGCAGGCGATTGACAATAACTTTGGCTGACCCACATTCCACGGCCTTGCGGTAGGCGGTTTTGAGCTGACCCAAAATCTGCGGCTCGCCCAGAATCATGGAATCCAGGCTTGAGGCCACAGTAAAAAGATGGGTCACTGCATCCTCACCTGTATGACAATAGGTGTGGGCATCCAGATCTGCACGAGGCTGGGCACAGTGGCTGGCCCAGGAATCCAGAATCAGATCTCTGATCTGCGCGTTGGCCTGGCCAACAGCAAGAAACTCAACCCGGTTACAGGTAGAAAGAATCATGAGTTCTGTAATAGGCTCATGCTCTTGTGCCAGTGCAGTGATCAAGGATTCATATTCAGCCAGGGCAAAACGTTCCCGAATATCTACCCCGGCTGTTTTATGATTAAGTCCAATAAGATATATTTCCTGATTCATGTGAAAATCGATATGCTGAAATTATGGGCGAAAACTGTGGTGTGTGGGCAGTAAGAAATTCACACCGAGCAGAGAAACCATGCACAGAGCAAAAAGAAGTACAGCGGTCTTGGCTGGTTTACGGCCACGCCAGCCCAGACTTAAACGTTGGTGGTAGAGCGCGGCAAAAAGAAGCCAGATAGCCAGAGAAATAAGCTCCTTGGGGTCCCAGCTGATGACTTTTTTCCAGGTAAAGGAGGCCCATAAAAAACCAGCCAGCAGGCTGATGCTGTACAGGGGAAAGCCAATGCTCACGGCCCAGTGATTGGCGCGGTCAAAGGTATCCAGGGAGGGCAGATCTTTAGAAAATCCCGGCAGTTTGGTTTTTGTTTTTATTTTTCGTTCCAGATAGATATAGGCCATACCTGCACCAAAGGCCATGGCAATAAGGGCCAGGGAAACAAAAATGGTACCCACATGCAGGCTGAACCACAGGGCGCTGAACTGTTCTGGCACGGCCAGCACCTGGGTGCGGATGGCCAGGGATGATGAAAAAAGAACCAGAGCCAGGGGCGAGCTGATCATGGCCAGAAAATCATGACGCAAGCGCCACCAGAGCAGCAGAAAAACAAAGATAAAAAACCAGCCTAAAAGGCTCATGTAAAATTGACCATGCTGCAGGGCATCGGCCCCGGATTCGGTCAGACGCAGAACAAGATCAATGCTGTGCAGGGCAAAGGCAATGCCCGTTGTCCAGGTGGCCAGGCGCTTTACAGGTGCCAGGCGCAGTCCCAACCCAAGAGGATAGGTAATGGACCCTGCCAGGTAGAGCAGGGCAATCAGTAATTCAAACAGTCTGGAAGCAGTCATCACACCATTCTCCAATTCGGGGGTGCAGGGTCACTGGCAGCATGGCGCTGAGCAGGGCCTGACACTGGTCGCGGTCGTGAGCACGGATTATCTGAGGTAACGATGAGGTGGCCAGGTTGCGAAAAATGATGCGATTTTCTGCGCTGGGCATACCCAGGGCTAAAAGGGCCACGCGGATTTTTCGCAATAAGCATGTAAATTCAGCATATTCCGAACCATAACGCTCTTGCAGCTCCTGACGAATAACCCTGGACAAGGCCGGGCTTGCGCCGTTGGTGGACACAGAAAGAATCAGATCGCCCTGCACTATACTTGCCGGAAGTACAAAATTGCCTTGTTCCGGGGCATCGGCCACAGAACATAAAATACCACGCCGGGCACAGGCCTGGCTGATATGCGCGTTTGTATCCCGGTGGGATGTACACGCAAAAACAAGGTGCATTCCGTCAAGATCGCTCATGGCAAAAGACCGCTGTGCGTATCCAAAGTTGGGGTAACTGGCAAGAAGGGCCTGGATGTCTGGCGTGGGCGTGGCCGGGTCAACAAGCAGCACCTGCTCTGGCTCACAGGGTAACAGCCCTTCTGTTTTACGCTGGCCCACTTCACCAGCGCCCACCACCAGGCAGCGCATGAATGTAAGCTGTAATAATAATGGATAGTAGCGCATGGACAAAGCTGTAGCAAAGCCAAGCCTGGTTGTATATGGTTGGGTTTTGGACTGTGCTGAAGAATATGCTGAGGAAGCACTGATGAAATTGACCTCAGGAAGCACTGTCAGATTAAATCGAGACTACCTCAGCTAAAATACGTCATTGATGCACCCTTGGTGCATTGCAGGAAAGAGAACTCCGCAGCGTTTCTCTGATTACCTACTTATCGACAACGTCACATTCAGGGTTAGGGCACCACCATTCTTCTCCATCGCCTGTTATGGCCTTGACTTCCTGGGATTCCAGCATGGCTGCTGTCTGGCTGTCGAGTTCTTTGCACTTGCGTCCGGTCAGTTTCTTGGCCGTGTCTCCGCTCAAGGATGCCTGGGTTTTTGTGGTATGCATATTTTCCTCCTTGTTGTGTATTTTGTAACGTACCTTGCCATCTCCGGCAAGATTGCACTACGGATAAAAAAATGCAAAAATACAGACAGGTTTTCGCTTTCAAAGGGCGTGGTGATTCCAGCATTTTTGTCATTTTTTCTGACCAGGCCAGGCCCGTACAGGCAGACGTGTTCCTGCCAGGAAGAATAACATTGTAGTCAGTTTTTTATATGGTGGAGGGGTTGATGAAGGACCAGTGTGGCTTGCTTGATTTAACCGAGGACGATGTGCTGGAGGCCATGCGCTCCATGCAGGGCTATGTGGATATCACCCCAGGCACATTTCGGGAAATATATGCCCTGGCCTATGAAATGGCTTTAACCAGAGTGCGCTCCATGGGGCAGGCCAGGGATATTATGAGCAGCCCTGTTCACTCATTACAACTGGGCATGTCAGCACTTGAAGCTGCGCACATCCTGGCCCGGCACGGCATCAGCGGCGCTCCAGTGGTCACGGCGCAAAGCAAGATATGTGGAGTTGTGTCGGAAAAAGATTTTCTGCGTCACATGGGGCTGGCAGGCACTGCGTCATTTATGGCCGTGATTGCAGCCAGCCTGGACACTCAGGGCTGTATCAGCACTGACCTGCGCACCCTGCTCATTGATGATATCATGACTGCTCCGCCTGTAACCGCGTTGCCGGAAACCACCCTGGCCGATATTTCCGCCATATTCACGGAGCGCGTCATCAATCGCCTGCCCATTTGTGATGCTGACGGATATCTGCTTGGCATTGTAACCAGAACTGATCTGGTTGCGTCCTTGTGTTGGAGATAGCATGGAATATTTCCGTAAAATGCGTGGAACCACGCAAAGCCCTCCCCGAGTTCGCAGCAGCGAGATGCTTTGGTCCTGGATCGGGGCTTTTCTGGGCATGTCGCTGATGGGGCTTGTCCAGAGCATCTGGCTGGACTCTCAGGGACAGACATTGCTCATTGCCTCTTTTGGGGCTACATCTGTGTTGGTGTACGGGGCTGTGCGCAGCCCATTGGCCCAGCCACGCAATGTTTTTGGCGGGCATGTTCTGTCAGCGCTGGTTGGTGTTGCGGCCTGGAATATCCTGGGCGCCTGGCCGTGGCTGGCTGCTGCTGTAGCTGTTGCAACAGCCATTGTCCTTATGCACCTGACCAAAACACTGCATCCTCCTGGCGGAGCCACGGCATTAAATGCAGTTATTGGCGGAGAAGCAGTGCATACGCTGGGTTTTTGGTATGTGCTTACGCCAGTGGCCTTTGGGGTGGTGTTGTTGCTGTGTGTTGCAGTGCTTGTAAATAATATTCCGCACAACCGGCGTTATCCTGAATTCTGGTTTTAGCCCATAAGGATGGACTATGCGTGCAGTTTCCACATCTGCTGTTCTGACATTTGGCGCAACACTGTTTCTGGCTGCAAATATCTTTATCGCCATACATATTTACAGCATTTACACTGCACTGCACAACGATGCTGTACTTATCAATGAACTTGGATTGATCCGTGGATCAGTGCAGCGCATTGCCAATCTGGAACTGCAGAAAAATTCTGATGCATCTGCCCAGACCATAGCCATGGTTGATGGTGTTTTTGATTATTATCTGCGTGGAGCAGGGCATACATCTTTTGTTCATTTTAATGCAGACCTTGTGCAGCATCTGCACAAAATGCATACTGAGTGGGATGATTTTAAATCCAGTGTTGAAGCCTATCGACTTGATCCCGAATGTTTTGACGCGCATTTTGCTTTAAGCAGTGCAAAACTCTGGGGAAGCAGTAATTATCTTCTGCTGCATAAAGTGCTTAATTCAGATCGAAAAACAAATAATATCCGTTTGTTACTATATTATATCGGATTTTTATTTTTTTCCACCTTTCTGGTTCTGCTCGTGGTCAAGGTTGGAGTCCGAACTATGGAATACCGCTCCACCCACGATGCGCTGACCAATGTGGGCAACCGGGGAGCTTTTGACGCCCGGCTGGAAGAGGAAACACTGCGCCTTGATCGCTCCGGGAGGCCTTTTTCCCTATGTCTTCTTGACATAGACCACTTCAAGACCATCAATGACAATCATGGTCATGCGGCCGGGGATGGCGTGCTTAAAAAACTGGCTGAATATATGCGTCAGGCTCTGCGCAAAACAGACGGGCTGTTTCGTGTCGGAGGTGAAGAGTTTGTTGTTCTGGCTCCGGATACAGACGCATCCCAGGCCTTGGCTCTGGCGGAAAAGCTACGCTCCATAGTGGAGCAGAGTTTTGCGCAGACCGCAACGCCCCTGACCATCAGTATTGGCGTGGCCCAGTGTGATACCCATACAACTCCATGTGATCTCTATAAAAATGCAGACATGGCGCTGTATGAAGCAAAGCGAACAGGACGAAACAAGGTGGTTGTATTTCAAAAAAAACATATAACTGTGGAGCGTGCATAATGAGAAAAATCGCTGAATCAGTGTATTGGGTTGGCGTGGTGGATTGGGATCGACGATTGTTTGATTCACTTGTCCCTTTGCCAGATGGAACAAGCTACAATGCATATCTTATTCGCGGATCAGAAAAAACAGCCTTGCTTGATACTGTTGATCCTGCATTTGTCGAAACACTGTTTTCTTCACTTCAGCATGTAGAGCAGATTGATTACATCATTGCGCATCACGCAGAACAGGATCATGCCGGATCTATTCCGCATGTTTTGCAGCGTTTTCCGCAGGCAAAAATAGTCTGTACGCCCAAGGCAAAAACATTTTTACTGGATTTACTTCCTGTTGCAGAAGAGTCCTTTCATGTTGTTGCAGATGGAGAGACCATCTCCCTTGGCAATAAAACACTGACCTGTATTCATACGCCCTGGGTGCACTGGCCTGAAACAATGGCAACATACCTGGCTGAAGATAAAATTCTCTTCAGCTGTGATTTCCTGGGCTCGCACATTGCAACAAGTGATCTTTTTGTGGTTGATCAGGGCAGGGTGCATGAAGCGGCAAAACGTTATTTTGCGGAAATTATGATGCCGTTTCGCTCCATGATCAGTAAAAATCTGGAAAAGATCTCCAACTATGATATCCAGATGATTGCCCCCAGCCATGGGCAGATCTATGACCAGCCAGCATGGATTTTAGACGCCTATCGCTCGTGGTGTTCGGCATCAGCGCATAATACAGTAGTTATTCCCTATGTTTCCATGCATGGCAGCACACGTATCATGGTCGATCACCTGGCTGCGGCGCTGATTGAGCGAGGCGTGAGCGTGGAGCTTTTTAATCTGGCAGTAACAGATATCGGCAAACTGGCCATGGCCTTGGTGGATGCAGGGACTATTGTCCTTGGTGTGCCGACAGTTCTGGCTGGTCCACATCCCCTGGCGGCCTATGCGGCATTTCTGGCCAATGCCTTGCGACCCAAGGCGCAGTTTCTGTCCATTATTGGTTCTTTTGGCTGGGGCGGAAAAACAGTGGAAACCCTGGCCGGGATGATTCCCAATCTTAAAGTTGAGGTGCTGGAGCCTGTGCTGTGCAAAGGCGTGCCCAAAGAGGATACCCTGGCAGCCCTGGACGTGCTGGCTGAGACTATTGCGACCAAGCACCGCGAGGCTGGATTTTAGAATCAAAAGATGATACTGTTCTTGATGTTATGAAAATCCTTTCATTTTGAACTCAGCAAGGAGGTTATGTATGTTTTGTTTTCAGTGTCAGGAAACAGCAAAAAATACCGGATGCACAGTCAAAGGTATGTGCGGCAAACCGGAAGAAACAGCTAATTTACAGGATCTGTTGATTTTTGTGTTGCGAGGCATTGCTGTCTATGGCGAGCGTCTCAAAGAACTGGGCCAGCCAGATCGTACCGATGATGATTTTATCCTTCAGGGTCTTTTTGCAACCATTACCAATGCCAACTGGGACGATGTTCGCTTTGTGGGCATGATTGAAGAGGCCCTGGCCCGGCGCGACAAACTCAAGAATACATTTTCAGCTGCCTATAAGGCTGCGCATGGCAAGGAATTTTCCGAAGCCCTGCCTGATGCAGCCACCTGGACCGGCCCTGCCTCATCTTTTGCGGACAAGGCCAGAACCGTGGGTATTCTGGCAACAGAAAACGAAGATGTGCGTTCGTTGCGCGAGTTTTTGATTATTGGCCTCAAAGGTATTGCCGCCTACGCTGAGCACGCGGCAGTGCTTGGATACCGCAATGCAGATGTTGATGATTTCATGCGTGAAGCCCTGGCTTCAACAACAAAAGACCTGTCAGTGGATGCAATGATTGCCTTGCTCATGAAGGCCGGAGAAGTGGCTGTTGCGGCCATGGCTGTGCTGGATACTGCCAACACCAGCACCTATGGGCACCCTGAAATCACCCAGGTCAATATCGGCGTGGGCAAAAATCCGGGCATTCTTATCAGCGGCCATGACTTAAAAGACATGGAAGAGCTGCTCAAGCAGACTGAAGGCACGGGCGTGGATGTCTATACGCACGGAGAAATGCTCCCGGCCAACTATTATCCGGCCTTTAAGAAATACGCACATTTTGTCGGTAATTACGGCAGCTCCTGGTGGCATCAGAACAAAGACTTTGAAGCCTTTAATGGCCCGATTCTTTTAACCACCAATTGCCTGGTGCCGCTTAAAAAAGAAAATACCTATCTTGGTCGCCTCTATACCACTGGCGTGGTTGGCTATGAAGGGGCAACGCATATTGCAGAACGTCCTGCAGGCGGAGCCAAGGATTTTTCCGCGCTCATTGCCCAGGCCAAAACCTGCCCGCCGCCCACAGAACTGGAAACAGGCAGCATTGTGGGTGGTTTTGCGCACAACCAGGTGCTGGCCTTGGCTGACAAGGTGGTGGAGGCTGTCAAATCTGGCGCAATTAAGCGTTTTGTGGTCATGGCTGGTTGTGATGGCCGTCAGAAATCCCGCGACTACTATACTCAGGTAGCAGAAAACCTGCCCAAGGATACTGTTATCCTGACCGCCGGGTGCGCAAAGTACCGCTATAACAAGCTTAATCTTGGTGACATTGGCGGTATTCCCCGCGTACTTGATGCAGGCCAGTGCAATGACTCCTACTCCCTGGCCCTTATTGCCTTAAAACTCAAAGAAGTTTTCGGCCTGGATGATATCAATAAACTGCCTGTGTCCTATGACATTGCCTGGTACGAGCAAAAGGCCGTGGCAGTTCTGCTGGCCCTCTTGTTTCTGGGTGTAAAGGGTATTCGTCTTGGCCCCACTCTGCCGGGATTTTTATCGCCTGGTGTGGCCAAAGTGGTTATTGAAACCTTTAATCTCAAGCCCATTGGTAGTGTTGACGATGACATCGCTGCCATGATGGCTGGCCAATAGCAGCAAGGGGAGCTATGCTCCCCTTGGTATTTGTTACGCAACGAACAGTTAGAGCTCTCTATTTTATTTCAGGGGGTCTGCATCATGACAAGTCCAAAAGCAAAAGCGTTTTATTCATTTTTTCTTGTACTGGCTTTTGGTGTGCTGATATTTGGCGGATATGCTATTCATAAAGAAAAACCACCTATTCCAAATCAGATTATAGATGCAAACAGCAATGTTCTGTTCACGCATGAAGATATTATAGACGGACAAAACTATTTTTACAGCCGTGGCGGTCAGCATATTGGAACCATCTGGGGGCATGGGGCGTATCTGGCTCCTGACTGGTCTGCTGATTATCTGCACCGCACAGGACTCTACCTGGCAGCCAGACATCAGGGGCTTGATCCTGAGCAGGCCAGGGCCTTTACCCATGAAGACTTCAGCAATCTGGACCCTGCTGATCAGGCCCGGCTGCAAGCCCTGGTAACGCAGGAAATAAAACAAAACCGCTATGATCCCCAGTCTCAGGCCTTGACCCTGACAGAATTTCAGGCCGAGGCTTTTGCAGCTCTGACGACCTATTACACGGAGCTTTTTCAAAACGGCAATGACCGCATGGGATTACAGGCCGGCATTGTGCGCAACGCGGAAGAAGGGCGTATTATAACGACGTTTTTTTCCTGGCTGGCCTGGTCTGCAGGCACGCAGCGGCCAGATGCGGAGCACACCTACACCACCAACTGGCCCTATGACCCCTTGGTCGGCAACACGCCTTTGCCGGATTTTCTGATCTGGTCCATTGTCAGCGTTATTCTGCTTATCTTTGGCATTGCCGGGGCTGTTTTTGTATATCAACGCTATATTGGTCAGGATGAAGGCGTACAACTCAAACTTGATTTTCCAGAGCCTCGGCCCACTGCAAGCCAGAAAGTCACGCTGATATATTTTCTGACTGCCATTGCGCTTTTTACCCTGCAACTGGGGCTGGGCGCAGTCACAGCCCATTACACGGTTGAGGGAAATTTATTTTTTGGTTTTCCCATTGATACTATCCTGCCCTATGCGGCAGCACGCACCTGGCATATTCAGTTAGCGATCTTTTTTATTGCCACCTGTTTTCTGGCAGCCGGCCTTTTTATCGGCCCGTTTGTAGGCCAGGAACCCAAAGGTCAGGCTGTGTGGACCGGGCTTTTGTTTGGCGCCCTGGTTGTTGTTGTGCTGGGCACATTGGGCGGAACATGGTCCTCGGTCATGGGTTTTTTTGATGGCGATGGCTTTTTGTTCGGCCATCAGGGCTATGAATTTATTGAACTTGGCCGCTTCTGGCAGATCCTGCTTATTGTTGGCATGATCATCTGGCTTATTCTGGTGTGGCGGGCCATTAAGCCAGCCTTGCGTACCGAGGCTGACAGTGGTGGTTTAACACACATGCTTTTGTACAGTTCCATTGCCATTCCACTTTTTTACATGGCTGGACTGCTCTATGGCAAAGGCAGCCACCTGGCTGATGCTGAATACTGGCGCTGGTGGGTAGTGCATTTGTGGGTGGAAGGTTTTTTTGAGGTGTTTGCCACTGTGGTCATGGCCTTTCTGCTTTCGCATATTGGTGCTGTCAGCAAGAAATTTGCCCTGACTTCGGTTTATTTTATTGTTTTCTTATACCTGGGCAGCGGGGTCATCGGCACCTTTCATCACCTCTACTGGAGCGGATCACCAACCATTATTGTTGCTCTGGGCGCAGTGTTTTCAGCCCTGGAAGTTGTGCCCTTGTCACTGCTTGGCTTTGAAGCTGCACATAATCTGAAAATCGCAGGCCAGGGCGGGCAGAACTATGCGTACAGATGGCCCATTTATTTTTTTGTGGCCGTGTCGTTCTGGAACCTTGTCGGGGCCGGAGTGTTTGGCTTTTTAATCAACCCGCCCATTGTGCTTTACTATGCCCAGGGCATTGATACCACGCCCATTCATTCTCATGGCGCACTTTTTGGCGTGTACGGCATGTTGGCGATTTCACTTATGTTATTTTCCGTGCGCCACATTGTGCCCAAGGCCTCCTGGTCGGATAAATTGCTGGGGTACAGTTTCTGGGGGCTGAATATCGGTTTGGCAGGCATGATGGTGTTAAGCCTGATTCCTGCCGGTTTTTATCAGTTTTATTTTGCCATTAAAGAAGGGCTGTGGTTTGCGCGCAGTCCTGAAATTGCATCTGGTGAATTTATCCGCACTGTGACCTGGTTGCGCATGTTGCCGGATACGGTTTTTGCAATAGGGGCCCTGGCCTTGTTGCTCTTTATATTGCGGGCTGTCTGGTTCAGTTTTCTCAAAAAAGCATAAACATTGTGCGCAGGGGCTTTTGCCCTTGCGCCCAGGTGCACCATGACTATTGCCATAAAACGAGTCTATGACCCTGTGGGAGAAGACGGAATACGCATTCTGGTGGATCGCCTATGGCCACGAGGGCTGAAAAAAGAAAATCTGCACGGGCAATGGGCAAAAGAGCTTGGGCCAAGTACAGAGCTGCGCAAATGGTTTGGGCATGATCCGGAAAAGTGGCAGGAGTTTAAGCAAAAATATTTTGCAGAACTTGATGCTCAGGTCGAGGCTGTGCAGCAGATTCGTGCTCAGGCGCGAGAAGGGCTTGTGACACTGCTTTTTGCCAGTCACGAGAGCAACTACAACCAGGCAGTGGCCTTGCGTGAATATCTGGAAAAAGAAAGCCACTAGTCTGTCCTGTTGTCTCTGTTACTTCGCAAAAGGGCGTTCCTTGGAGCGTCCTTTTTATTTATCATATGACATGTATATGAAAGGAGGAATAATGTCTCAACATACTGTGGATGGAAAGAGCATTCTTCAGCAAGGAATACATTGCACAGAAATTGTAAACAACATGAAAGATGGCCTGGCTATAGTGCATGAAGGGCGCGTCGTTTTTGCCAATTCTGCCTGGTACACTATTACTTCCAGTGATGCAGATGCCATATCTGAACACATGCTGGTGGATATATTTTCTGAATATATGCGTTCACAGGTTCAGGATGCCTATGATGATACTCTGCGTAGCCAGCAGACAACAACACTGGATGATTGTATGCTTGTCGGAGAAACACTTTATGTTGAACTTACTTTGTCACCACTGCACACAGATAAAAATGATTTTGTTATGGTAAGTCTGCGTGATGTTACCTCACGGTGCGCATTACTGCGCAAAGTTCAACAACATAATGAACGCCTTGAAAGCATTCTGCATTCCATGCACGATGTTGTTATTTCACTTTCTGCAGAAGATCATTCTATTTTATCTATCAATTCAGCGGCTGAAATTTTATTTGGCATTCCTCTCAGAAATTTATCAAAAGCTACTGAAAGCGGGCTGTTTTTACTTGTTCACCCGGATGACCGTGAAAAGGTCCAGAATTTTTATTATACCTTGCCCATGATGGAATTTAATGAACTGGAATACAGAATTGTCAGACAGGATGAAAGTATTCGCTGGGTTCGTGATGAAGGGTATGTTGTGTACTGCAAATCAACTAATCTACAGCGTATTGATCACATAATTCGAGATATTACCCAGGAAAAACAGGCAATTCAGGCCCTGCATAAAAGTGAACGCAAGTATAAGAATTTTTTCCATAAGATAAAAGACATGGCATTTACTGTTTCTCCGGAAGGATTTTTCCTGGATATCAATGATGCTGGTATTGAATTATTGGGTCTGGAAAGCAGAAAAGTGGCCTTGCAGAGTAATGTGCAAAGTTTTGCAGAAAATCCTGTTGTCATTGATGAAATTTTAGCCGAACTTGAAGATAAAGGTTTTATTACCAACAAGTACGTAACATTAAAATCAACTTCAGGAAAATCCATTGAAGTGGATATTACGGCCCGCGTTAAGAAAAATGAATCAGGACAGATTCGCTATTATGAAGGTATTGCATCAAACATTACCCAGGCCCTGGAAAATCAACGCAACCGTGTACTGCGCAATACAGCGGCAGGCATGTGTCACTACTTAAATTCTCATCTTATGCACCTGTCCAGCGCCACTGATGGCATGGAAGAAGAACTTGCCGAGCTTGATGAAAAATTTATGACTTCATCCGGGCCAGAGGAAAAGGATGAGATCTGGTTTAACGGCAGAAATGCGCTTAATGGCTACCTGCATGATGTGACAATTCTATAGGCCATTGTCACAT
>JAAYGZ010000096.1 GCA_012727515.1 Desulfovibrionales bacterium | reverse complement strand
GGTACAAACACACACAATAAAAAAGGCAGGGTAGTGAAAAAACTGCGCAACTCGGCAACTGGAAACAAAAAAAACTCTGTGACAAAAATTACGCTACTGATAAGAGTAAAAACAATTAAAAAAAGAGCACCAATAGAAGAATTGACATACGCGCCTAATTCACGGCGCATAATTGTCAGTAGATTACGCACAATCTTCTCTCCTCTCTGTTTGCTTGGCCTGTTCTGCACGGGTTAATGCCAGAAACACTTCTTCTAAAGAGGGCGCTGACCTGTACAGTTCTCGCAGCGGCCAGTTTTTTTCTGCACAGGCCAGAGTAATCCCTGCAAAAACCTGATCTGAATGCTCAGCAGTAAAATACAGATTTTGCCAACCATGCGCATCTTCTGCACATGTTGTGATCTGGGCCCCAAGTGATTCAACAACATAGCAGAGCTCTGTTGCCAGAGCTTTGACCTGAATCCGGGCCAGAGGTTGTACCCCTGCCATGGCTGACAATTCATTGAACGAACCTTGAGCACGAATACGGCCTTGATTGATAATAACCACCCGGTCTGCAATGGCTTCAACCTCATGTAAAATATGGGTGGAAAAAAGCACTGTTTTAGATTTGGCCAGGGTTTTAATCAAGGCGCGGATTTCCAAAATCTGGTGTGGGTCAAGTCCGGTGGTTGGTTCATCTAAAATGATGACTTCCGGATCATGAATCAGGGCCTGGGCCAGTCCTGTACGCTGGCGATAGCCTTTGGATAACTGAGTAACAGGTCTGTGAAACATGGGTACAAGGTCTGTGGCACAAAGAACCCATTCCAAGCGTTTTTTAAGTAATGGACCATGTAGCCCGCGAGCCTGGGCCACAAAACAAAGATATTCACCTACTTCCATTTCTGGATACAAGGGTAAATTTTCTGGTAAGTATCCAATTTTTTTCCGAACCTGGATCGGATTTTTTTCTGCATCAAATCCACAGATACAAGCCTGCCCCCTGGTAGGACGCAAGTATGTGGTTAAAATTTTCATAATGGTTGACTTTCCTGCCCCATTAGGCCCCAAAAGGCCCAACACTTCACCCTGATTAACTGCAAAACTGGCATCATCCAGGGCCATAACCGAGCCAAAGTCCATACCCAAGTGCTGCGCGTGTATCATGTGCGTACTCCAAAAAACATCAGATTGCGTTATGTGCTGTGGCTAGAACAGAGGTCCAAGAGAATCAAGACACAGAGCTGAGGTTAACTGTACTATGCGTGAACGCCAGGCTTACTTTCTCCTTGACAATTTATTTTTGCTTGTTCATCTCTTGGCCAGAGGTATGTAAACAATGACCACCATGTTTTCCCCTGTGACCATTATTATTGCTGAGATTATCACCTCACAATGGGGGGCATGACGTATTTGTCGAAAAAAACAACCAAAAAAATCCCCCAAGCCATCCGGTCTGGGGGATTTTTTTATTTCTCATCCACACTTCAAAGAAAGTTCCTTACCTGGAACATGGAGCCACACCATGCAACCAATTCAGATCTACGACACCACTCTCCGCGATGGAACCCAATCCGAAGAACTCAGCCTGTCCACTGAAGATAAGCTGCGCATTGCAGTAAAACTTGACCAACTTGGACTGGCCTATATTGAAGGCGGTTGGCCTGGCTCTAACCCAAAAGATAAACGTTTTTTCGCAGAAATGCGCCAATATGAGCTGCACACAGCAAAGCTTGCGGCCTTTGGATCAACACACGCAGCCAAGGCCAGGGCAGAAACAGATGCTAATTTACAGGCCTTGATTGAATCTGGTGCTCCGGTTCTGACTATTTTCGGAAAAACCTGGGATATTCATGTCACTGATGCACTCAAAATAACCCTGGATCGCAATCTTGAATTAATCCGTGATTCTCTTGCATTTTTACGCCCGCATGCCCAGGAACTTTTTTATGATGCCGAACATTTTTTTGATGGCTTTAAGGCAAATCCTGACTACGCTCTGACCTGCTTACGCACAGCCCATGCAGCAGGTGCTGATGTTCTGGTTCTGTGCGATACTAACGGTGGCAGTATGCCTGATGAAATTGCCACCATTATGGAT
>JAAYGZ010000012.1 GCA_012727515.1 Desulfovibrionales bacterium | reverse complement strand
AGCCATCCCGCAAACGATGCATAAGCCAGGCGGAGTGGAAAGCAGGAATATCCGTGGACCTGCTGGCAGAAATGATAACCGGAGCCACCGCAGAGATTTGGCTGCCATCTGGCAGATTAAGTTCAACCTCTGACCATCACCAAAAGTGGTGATAGAGCAGCAAAGTGCTAACCTCACTTGCCTCATCTTACCCCTTTGCCAGTGTCTAGTTGCAAAAATTACGAATAGAATTTGTCAATTGTGCCCCTCTGACCTCTCGCTTCTTCCAGATGAAGGGCCGTGCCGTTTTATTATACGCCTCCTGAAACGCCTTGATGTGCGAACAGAGATCCTGTGTGCTTGAAAAGCTTGCCCCGCGTAAGGACTTGAGGGTAAGAATCCCAAACCATATCTCGACCATGTTCAGCCAGCTTGCGCTTGTTGGAGTGTAATGAAAAAAGACGTTGGGATGATTTTCAAGCCATAGCCCGTGACGTTTGTGAATGCTGTGGTTGTCCATGATGACGTGATACTCTTCTGACTCAGGGAGCTCCAAAAGCAGTTCATCCATAAACTCCAAAAAGCCTTTCTTGGTTTTTTGCGAGGGCTCTGTTGTTTTGCTGCGTATTTGTCCGGTTGACACCTCAAGTGCCGCAAACAAATTGGCAGTGCCATTGCGCTTGTACGTGCTCTCCAAAGCGCGAACCAGCTTGCGGTCGGAGCTGACGGCATATCCTGTCAAACGCTCCAGCGCCTGTATATTCGGCTTTTCATCCACGCAGAGCACAAGGGCATTCTCGGGCGGCGCGAGGTAAAGCCCTACAACATCAGCCGCCTTCGGTACAAATTCAGGATCAGTGCTCACGCACCAAGATCGCTTACGAGCCAGGCTGATGCGTTGCGAACGCAGTAACCTCCATATGGCATGCTTGGAGTATCCTGTCTCCGCAGCCAGAAGAGCGCCGTCCCACTGTGAGAATCCTGCCGGGGGACTCTCTTCAAGCTTTGCCAGCACCGCCACCTTGAACTCTTGTCCGTAAGTGGTGGGGCGTCCGCTCCTTGCATGTTCCTCCAGGCCATCAATCCCTGCTTCAAGATATCTGTTTTTCCAGCGCATTACCGTTGTCATGCTGACCTTATTCGCTTTTGCGATGTCGGCAACTTTCCAGCCGTCCATGCATTGGAGAACTATACGAACTCGGAGATGCAACCCCGACTTCTGCTTTCGCCCCCTCAAAATCGCTTCAAGCTTACGCCTTGCCTCTGGTGTATCCTCAAACTTCCTTGCTGGACGCGCCATAATACATCCTCCATGTGGACAAGGAGAATATATTTTGTATTTTATTTATGCAACTAGACACTAGGGACAGAGGGCGTTAGTCCGACGAAGCAATCTTGTCGGACCAGGCAGAGACTATGTGCCCAAGGTGCACCCTGCCGGGTACGGGTCCACGGCCCTTCGTGCCTCGCCATGACGTAAAAAAACAGCCAAGATTGCTTCCGCTTCGATTCCTTGCAGTCGCAATGACGTATTTCGGTTTAATCAGCGCCTCTTAAAGAAACCCTGCCCTACAAAGGGCAGAGTTCACATCAAAAACCTCAGACAACGCCCTGATCCAGCATGGCATTGGCCACTTTGATAAAACCAGCGATATTGGCGCCTGCCACATAGTTTCCTGCCACGCCATGCGCCTCAGCCGCGTCCAGACAGCCTTGATGAATGCCCTTCATGATCTGTTTCAAACGGGAGTCAACTTCGTCGCGGGTCCAGCTCAGGCGCATACTGTTCTGGGTCATTTCCAGGCCAGAAACTGAAACACCACCAGCATTAGCTGCTTTGGCCGGGCCAAAAAGCACTCCGTTATCCTGTAAAATATGAACGCCCTCTAATTCTGTCGGCATATTAGCCCCTTCCGTAACCACCTGCACCTTGCCCTGAACCAGATTATGAGCATCCTGTGCATTGATTTCATTTTGGGTGGCACATGGAAAAGCACAATCAGCCTTGTGCGCCCACAGGGGATTGTGATCGTGCGTGGGATCAACAGGCGTGAACACAGCCTCTGGATAGCGTTCCACGTATTCGCTGACCCGGCCACGGCGCATATTTTTCAGCTCTTTAATAAAAAGAAGCTTGTCCGCAGTAATGCCGGCTTCATCAAAAATATAGCCAGAGGAATCGGAAAAAGTGATGGGCGTGGCTCCCAGATGCAGAAGTTTTTCCATGGCAAACTGGGCCACATTGCCTGCCCCTGAAACAAGACAGCGACAACCGTCCAGAGTTTTGCCTTTGGTTTGCAGAATTTCCGCAGCAAAATAAATAACTCCATAGCCTGCTGCTTCAGGGCGAATCAGGCTTCCGCCCCAGGTTGCGCCCTTGCCTGTCAACACACCGGTAAAATTATTGACCAGCTTTTTGTACATGCCAAACATATAGCCCACTTCCCTGGCTCCCACGCCAATATCTCCGGCAGGAACATCTGTGTCAGGCCCAATGTGGCGAAACAGTTCCAGCATAAAGCTATGGCAGAACCGCTGCACTTCAGCATCAGACTTGCCCTTGGGGTTAAAATCTGCCCCGCCTTTGCCTCCGCCCAGAGGCAAGGTGGTCAGAGCATTTTTAAAGACCTGCTCAAAAGCCAGAAATTTAAGGATACCAAGATTGACGGAAGGATGAAAGCGAAGCCCGCCCTTGTAGGGGCCAATGGCACTGTTCATCTGCACCCGAAACCCGCGATTAACCTGAACCCCACCGGCATCGTCCATCCAGGGCACACGAAACATGACCACTCGTTCAGGCTCAACCATACGCTCCAAAATTTTGGCCTGCCTGTATTTTGGATTGCGCTCCAAGGCCGGTTTTAACGAGCTTGCCACTTCCGCCACTGCCTGATGAAATTCTTTTTCCCCAGGATCCTTAGTTTGTACCAACTCAAGCAGGTCCACAATCCACTCCTCCGTGTTTATCTCTTTGACCGCGTACGCGGCCCAAAACATCATCCGCACACCATCCAATACAGTAGCGGGAGAAATTGTGTACGCCAAGCCCACCCAAGACTCCAGCATTTTCTTTAGAGAAGTGCTGATGAACTCGAAACACGTCATTACGACCGCGAGGAATCGAAGCGGGAAGCGCCGCGCTAATCCAGAATTTTTGACTTACCACTAGGTCAGAGATTGCCACATCGCTACGCTTTACCCATAGGGCATAAACTCTCAATGACAGAATTAATCAGTGTCTCCTCAGAACAGAACACAGCAACTATATCCTCAGATACAACTCATATCACCCCAGGCCTGTGCCAGTACACGTGTCCCCGTGTTTTTGCACCAGCCAATCAAAATAAGCCACGGTTTTTTCCAGTCCCTGCGCAAGGCTGACCCGTGGTTTCCAGCCCAGTTGTGTTGCAGCCAGGGTAATATCCGGGCGACGGCGTTCTGGATCATCCATTGGTAACGGTTTGTGGATGATTTCTGAGCGCGATCCGGTCATGCGCACCACCAATTCTGCCAATTCCCTGATTGTATATTCCGCCGGGTTTCCCAGATTCACTGGCCCGGTCATGGAGTCTGGCGAATCCATAAGCTGGATGAATCCATCAATCAAATCATCAACATAGCAAAATGAGCGCGTTTGCGATCCATCCCCGTAAATGGTGAGTGGAGCGCCGCGCAGGGCCTGGACAATAAAATTTGAGACAACACGCCCGTCATTGGGGTGCATACGCGGACCATAGGTATTAAAAATTCGCGCGACCTTGATGCGCAGCCCATGCTGGCGGTGGTAATCAAAAAACAATGTTTCAGCGCAGCGCTTGCCTTCGTCATAACATGATCGCTGGCCAATGGGATTGACATTGCCCCAGTACGATTCCGGCTGGGGATGCAGCGTGGGATTGCCATAGACTTCTGAGGTTGAGGCCTGGAAAATTTTGGCTTTGGTGCGTTTGGCCAGGCCCAGCATGTTGATGGCCCCATGAACCGAGGTTTTTGTCGTTTGCACAGGGTCATATTGGTAATGAATGGGCGAGGCCGGGCAGGCCAGATTGTAAATTTCATCCACTTCGACAAATAAAGGAAACGTCACATCATGGCGAATAAGCTCAAAGCGGTCATGCCGCAGCAAATGCTCGATATTCATGCGTGACCCTGTAAAATAATTGTCCACACACAATACCATGCACTGGTCCTGCAACAGCCGCTCACAGAGCCAGGAGCCTAAAAACCCCGCCCGTCACTAAGACCCGTTTATGAATATGTCGCATGAGATTTCTTCCTCTTATCTGTAAGTATCTTCAGTTACAGGATCAAATGACGCATAAAGCCCTGGGCCATACTGCCACTCAAGGCCCGCATGATCGCAAAAAGCGGATCTTCCGGCACTCGTCGCACAGTACGCATGACAATAAAATCCTTGTCCGGTGCTCCTTCCATGGCCCCGGACTGAGCTGCTGACCAGATAAGCGTACTGGTGGGCACCCAGTATATTTCTACTGTCAGCCCAACAGATGTCCGCCCCACTGCCGCAGCCTGATACATGTGCGTTACATTGCCGCAGACCAGAATATTAGCCCCCTTGGCCCTGGCCTGCTCCAGAGCTGGCGCCAACCCTGGCCAGGGGCGGGACGCATCATAGTCCAGAGTTCCAAAGACCCGTTCTTCAAGCCAGGTCAGACGAAAAATATCTGCCAGTTCCTTGCCGATTTCTTTGCGCACGCCAATGTCTTGACGCACGGCAAAAGGCAGAAGCAGTGCCCGCAACGGCGTATCCGGCACATCTGCTGGCGTGACTGCTTCCAGCAGTTCACTTACGTACACCTCAGCATCGTCATGATAGCGTACGCCCTGCATACTGACGTCAACAGGACTGTACGCGCAGCCAATGCATAGAAACAAAAACATCAAAATAATTTTTCTCATGGCTCTCTCCTTGGCAGGTCTGTATAAGCAAGATAAATACCAGTGTCACTGATATTTGCATGTTCACCAGCGCCCTACCAACACAGGAGTTTTCATGTCATCTCTTTGCTACCAACTGGCCCACCAGGACACTGCCCTGGGCGTAGGATATTTTACTCCGCAGCCCAGTCCACCCCTGCCTCTTGAGGCCTGCCTGGCGCATATTTGTACCCATCCGTGGGATGAATTTATGCGCGGCCATGCCCGCCAGATTCTGGCAACGCACAGCCTGGCTCAGCTGCGCGACCTGTGCATACAGCCTGATTCTGTTCTGCGCGGTCTGGTGGCAGAAACCCTGCTCCTGACCCCGGCTCTTTCTGCTGTGCGTCAGGAGCTTTGGCCAGACCACGACCAACTTTGCAGCCTGGCCTCCACCAGCCCGCAAATTTTTCTCCGCAGTGCGCTGCTGACTGATCATGCCAGCCATGCCCTGGCCAGTGCCCTGCTCAGGGCCAACATCTTCAGCCTCCAGCCCATAGCAGAAAATCAGTTGCCTGCCCTGCCTGATCCTGGCCCGGCTCCGGCCCAGATTGATATAGCCGCTCTGCGTTCCACTGTACGCCCAGAGCCCCCCTGCCCCCGCAAACCAGCCAGCGAAACATACCATATCGCCATGGAGCGCCTGTATGGTCTGGGTATTTTTGACAGTCCGGAAATGCGCCACCAGGCATCCCTATCGCCCTGGGGACTGCTGCGGCGCTGGAGGCTGGACCGCACCGTGCGCTGTGGCCCGTGCGATTACCGATTACAGGGAGTGCTGACAGGCTATGGCCGGGGCTGTGTGCTGGAAGATGCCCATGCATCGCTGGCCATGGAAATTGTGGAGCGCTACAGCTCTTTTGCCGATATTCGTAACCAGCGTATTTCCGGAAACCAGGCCAACCCTGAGCTGATCAAAGCGCGACTGAGCGAGCTGACCATGCCCGCCCTGGACCCCAACACAATCTGCCTGGAAGCACCCTATACTGACGCGCCCCTGTATTGGATAGAAGCAGAAACCGCCCTGGGTGCGTCATGCCTGGTGCCGTTTCAGTGCGTGTATTTATTCGCCAACCTGGATGAACAGCGCCTTTTTGGCGCCCTGGGTTCCACTGGCCTGGCTGCTGGCAATACCAGTGCCGAGGCCAAACTCAGCGGACTGCTTGAGGTTATTGAGCGGGATAGCGAGGCAGTTACTCCGTTTGACCTGAAGCACTGCTTTCGGCTGGACAGCCGCGACCCAGAACTCTGCGCTCTTTTAGAGCAGTACCAGGCCCAAGGCATTGACCCCATTATGCAGGATATAACAACGGAACTTGGCGTGCCCTGTTACAGATGTTTTGTGCCGCCCGTGAGCCCGGATCAGGGCTTGATCAAGGCCACTGGCGCGAGTTTATGCGGGGCGCGGGCTGCCCTGTCCGCGCTCACGGAAACGCCTTTTCCATTTCCACATGGCCCAGCGTCCGGAGCTGGGCCTGCCAACCTGCCCAGACGTATGCTTGAAGATCTGCCTGATTATTCCACAGGTTCTGCCACTGGTGATCTGGCCCTGCTTGAGGCCATATTAGCCGCCCAGGGCCTGGCCCCGATCTATGTCAATTTGACCAAGCGCGAACTGCGCTTGCCGGTGTACCGCGCCCTGGTTCCGGGGCTGGAAATAGTTTCTGATTTTGACCGCTTTACCCGCATCAGCCCCAGACTGTGGCGCAATGTACTGACCTTGTGTGCAGAACAGAAATAATATCACAAAAGGAATAAAACCAATGAGACGTACAGACAGAGCAACAGGGACAGAGGAAGCACTTGGTATTCTTGCCACAGCAGAATATGGCGTCCTCTCCATGGCATCCCCGGATGGCGAGCCATACGGCATTCCCCTTAATTTTTCATTTACAGATAACTGTATTTATTTCCACTGCGCCCCAGATGGCCGCAAAACAGATATATTTGCAGCCAACTCGCGGGTTTCCTTTGCTGTTGTTGGCAAAACAAAAGTTGTTCCTGAACAATTCGGCACAGAATACGAAAGCGTCGTGGTATCAGGCGTTGTACAGGAGCTGTTCGGGGCAGAGAAAAAAGACGGCTTACTGGCGCTGATCAGCAAATACGCACCTGAGCATCTTCAGAAAGGAATACGATACATTGACACATTGTTTGACAAAACAAAGGTTTTCAAAATCTGTGTGCACACAATAACCGGCAAAGCCTGCACGCAGTGTACGGCTTAACCTTGTGAGGCGTTTGGCTGTTTTTAGGACTGAGTGCAGTGTTAAAAATGTATACGAAGAATTTGATAATGCAGGACCATTTCGTTAACATGATGCACATGGCTATACTT
>JAAYGZ010000011.1 GCA_012727515.1 Desulfovibrionales bacterium | reverse complement strand
GCCCTGAGCCATGAACCAGGCCTATGTATCCACTTGTTGTCCTGCTGACTGATTTTGGTCATCGTGATCCGTATGTAGGCCAGATAAAAGGGGCGCTGTTTTCTCATGCACCGCAGATGCGCTGTGTTGATTTGTGTCACGAGGTGCAGCCGTATCAAATCAGCCAGGCTGCTTTTCTGCTGCGCTCCAGTCACGAACACTTTCCCGCGCAAACAATTTTTCTCTGTGTGGTTGATCCTGGCGTAGGCTCATCCCGCGCCCTGCTTGCCGCTCGCTGGAACGGACGAACCTATCTTGCTCCGGATAATGGGCTGCTGGCCTTTCTGGTGCCTTTGGGCGCACAGTTCTGGCGGCTCAGTGTGGATCTGTCTGCTGTGTCCAGCACCTTTCATGGCCGTGATATTTTTGCACCCGTGGCAGTACGTCTGGCAACTGGCATCTGTCTGGATTCTCTGGGCATGCGCATCAGACCAGAGTGTATTGCTGCGCTGGATGTGCTGCAAACGACCATCAGCTCTCATTTGCTGAGCACTCATGTGGTGCATGTGGACCGCTTTGGTAACTGCCTGCTTGATGTGCCCATTGCGGCCATGCCCCAGACCATTCAGACATGGACCTGTACTGAGCAGCGCGTGCGCCTGGTGCAGACCTATGCTGATCTTCAGGGCTCAGAAATCGGGCTTTTGGCCGGAAGTCAGGGCGTTATGGAACTGGCCTGCAACCAGGCCTCCTGCGCCAGACATCTGGGCCTGGAGCCTGGCAGTCGCGTTCTTTTGCACAATCCGGAAAATATGGTATGACTGTACTTCGACGCCTGCACATTGCCCTGAGTTTTCTAACCTGCATGGGCCGGGGCTGTCTGTACACTGCCGAGGATATCAGCGCGTCCATGCCCATGTATCCGGCCATTGGCGCATTGCTGGGCATTCTGCTTGTTTTTCCGCTCTGGTGCGTCCAGGCCCAGGCAGATACATGGATAGTGGCCTGGCTTGCAGTAGGTCTGCACATTGCCCTGACCAGGGCATTGCACTGGGATGCCTGGGCTGATCTCTGGGATGGTTGGGGCAGCGGCGCCCAAGGTGAACGCTTCTGGGCCATAGTAAAGGATAGCCACATTGGGGCTTTTGGAGTCTTGGGACTTGTACTTGGTTTGGGACTCTATGCCGCCAGCATGCATGTGGTCATAGAGCAACAAGCCTGGGCTACTGTGATGTGGGCCTGCGCGTATGGGCGTTTTTGCTGCCTGATACTGGCATATTGCGGGCGCAACTTGGTCAGGCCTGGCTTAGGGCGCAATGCCCTGCTTGGAGCAACCTTTTCATCTTTACTCTGGAATGGCAGCGTGGTGGGCGTCCTGGGCCTGCTTTTTTTGGGCTGGCTACATATCCTTGTTACTGCGAGCCTTACTGTTATTGGGCTTTTGTTCCTGCTGCGCCTGGGACAACGTGAACACGGCCTGAATGGAGATTTTCTTGGCGCAGCCATCATCTATGGTGAACTGGCAACTCTGCTGCCTCTTGGATTTGGATTTATTTCCTGAAATAAGTATCTTTTGCCCTTAATCTCGCGTGTGGAAACAAGCCTGGCAACACTGGTGAGTTTCGTCCATCCTTCAGTCACATTTCCAAGCCATGGCCCTGAGGCGGCGACCAGGGCCGCCGCATCTGAGAATGGTCCACAGGTGAATGCTGGCCTGTCTAAGCACACTGTTTTTTGTAGCGGCCGTTCTCTCAACGTTTGCCCTATCGTGCTATATCGTGGAGACGTCCTGTCCACACAGGTTGTTGTGCTTGTGCTTGCAATGAGCTGTGGCTGCATGGCAAACACGTAGTATGAAGCCTGTGATCAACAGGCTACCCATAAGGAAATCGTATGCAAAAAGCTCGTTGGGAGAAAGTTGAACTTAATCTGCCAGATGGCAGCCAAATCTCTGCGGTGGCTCCGGTTATCATTTCTGCCAGCAGGTCCACGGATATTCCTGCTTTCCACTCCGCCTGGCTTATGCATCGTTTGCGGGATGGCT
>JAAYGZ010000095.1 GCA_012727515.1 Desulfovibrionales bacterium | reverse complement strand
TGGCAGATCCAGCCCTGCGGCCAGCATGGCAGAACGAAATTCCTGCCGGTTTTCTGCCAGTTCAATGGAAGCTGGCCGTGCCCCGATCATTTCAACCCCGCATTCTTCCAGAACGCCTGCATAATGCAGTTCCATGGCCAGGTTCAGGGCTGTCTGGCCTCCAAGGGTGGGGAGAAGGGCATCAGGGCGTTCCTGGCGGATTATGGCTGAAGCCATATGTATGTTCAGTGGCTCCAGATAGGTTCGGTCGCTGAAGCCAGGGTCAGTCATTACTGTGGCAGGGTTGGAATTAAGCAGCACAATCCGGTAGCCCTCTTCTTTGAGCGCCCGGCAGGCCTGAGTGCCGGAATAATCAAATTCACAGGCCTGGCCGATAATAATCGGTCCAGAGCCAAGAATCATAATTGTGCGCACATCAGTGCGTTTAGGCATAGCGTGCCTCCTGTGATCTAAAAAGGTAGCGTGTGGAGAGGGGTGCACGAAAATTCAGGTCAGGCGGGACAAAGTGCCTGAATATACGCACAGCAGCACATGCGGGCATGGATCAGGCCCTGGATGTTGCAGCAATGAGTTCGCGAAACCGCGCAAATAACGGAGCAGCATCCAGGGGGCCTGGCGCGGCTTCGGGGTGAAACTGCACTGAAAACGCGGGCATATCCCGGCATTCAATGCCTTCAAGGGTACCATCATTAAGGTTTTCATGTGTGGGGATCACGTTTTTAGGCAGGCTTGGCGAGTCAAGACAAAAGCCGTGGTTCTGGCTGGTAATAAGCACCCTGCCGGTACGCAAATCGCGCACCGGATGATTGCAGCCGTGGTGACCAAAAGGCAATTTGTAGGTCTTTGCCCCAAGACTCAGGCCAAGAAGCTGATGCCCCAGGCAAATACCAAAAAGCGGCACCTGTCCGAGCAGCTCCTGCACTGTAGCGATGGCATTTCTGCAGGCAGCCGGATCGCCCGGGCCATTTGAAAGCAGTATGCCAGCAGGCTGTGATGCGCGGATAACCCTGGCTGGTGTTGAAGCAGGCCAGACCGTGGGCCGCATACCATGAAGAAGAAGTTGGTCCAGGATGGAGCGCTTGACCCCGAAATCCAGCACCGCCACGTTACAGAGCGCTTCAGGTTCGTTCATCCAGCCCTTGGGGGCATAGGCATGAGGGGCCTGGCAGGTGACTGCTTGGGTGAGATCACGTCCCTGCATGGGGGGCAGAGATCTGGCCCTGCGCAGTAACGAGGCTTTATCAAGATCAAGGGCGCTGATAATTCCATTACGCGCTCCATGCTCACGCAGGTGCAGGGTAAGCGCGCGCGTGTCCACCCCGGTGATGGCAGTACTACCCCGCTTTGCCAGGTGTGTGTTCAGAGATTCTTCAGCACGCCAATGGGGAAAAGCAGTCCCTGTGGGTGCAGAAAACAGTTCATGAAATATTGCTCCGGACGCGCCGTGAGCAGAAGATTCATCATCCAGGAAGGTTGCTCCGTAATTACCAATGTGGGCACTGGTAAAGGCAACGAGCTGACCGTGATAGGAAGGGTCTGTAAGCGTTTCCTGGTACCCGGCCATTCCAGTGGCAAAGACAACCTCGCCCATGCTTTCCGTGCCAGCGCCACAGGCCACACCCTCAAAACATGCTCCATCATCAAGCATCAATAATGCCCGGCTTTTTGTCATACTATCCTCATACACGCTTGTTGGCTGGCTGCTGCCCAGATGCGCAGCCAGAACTGTCATGCGCTAAAGCAAGGTTTATGCCTGGCATTACGATTTGTTCATTTATTTTTCAGATAGCAAAACATACTTATTTCAAAGGATTTTTTGTTATGTTGCACCTGTGTTTCCAGATTCTGTACAAAATACGACGCCTTAAAAAATACAATAATGTACTTTTCTGCTCTAAAAACTACCTCAATGTAGTACAATGCGTGGCTTTTTCAGTGTCTCTGTATCTGCGCTGTTCTCGCGCAGAGATTATTTACTCATAACACACTGTGATTTTTGAATATGTCATGTATTCTGTTTGGCTGACACAGTTTTTGCACACGGGGCAGGCAATGTAGATTTCATCGTGCATCATACCACACAAGGAGTTTGTATATGGTCCCCTCTTCCCGCAGTGCTATTCGTATAGCCCTGGCCCAGGAGCATGGCGCTCCGTCTTCTGCCCCGTCCAAAAAACCAAGCGAATTTTTCGGTGCTGATGTTTTCAGCATGGCTGTCATGCGCGAGCGTTTGCCCCGGCCTGTTTTTGCTCGTCTGCGCCAAGCCGCACGCGAAGGCAGGTGTCTGCATGAAGGCGACGCGGATATTGTGGCCAGCGCCATGAAGGACTGGGCCATTGAACATGGCGCAACTCATTATACACACTGGTTTCAGCCAATGACCGGGTGCACGGCGGAAAAGCACGATGCCTTTCTTACCCCGGTGGTTAATGCAGAAGGAGTCACTGCGGTTATCCACGAATTTTCAGGAACACTGCTGATCAAAGGCGAGCCAGATGCCTCATCTTTCCCCTCTGGCGGACTGCGCTCTACCTTTGAAGCCAGAGGCTACACAGCGTGGGACCCCACAAGCCCTGCCTTTTTGCTTGAAAACAGTCGGGGCAAAACCCTGTATATTCCTTCTGTCTTTTTGTCCTACACCGGAGAATCTCTGGACAGAAAAACTCCGCTGCTGCGCTCTTTGCAGGCCGTTTCCACCCAGGCGCTGCGGATTTTGCGCCTTTTTGGCAATACCACAGCCACCAGAGTACATGCCATGGTCGGGGCTGAGCAGGAATATTTTCTGATAGACCGGCGATATTACAATCTTCGCAATGACCTGGTGCTGGCAGGCCGTACTGTTTTCGGAGCCAGGCCAGGCAAAGGGCAGGAGCTTGAAGACCATTATTTCGGAGCCATTACCAGACGGGTCATCGACTTTATGGCCGAGGTTGAAGAGCGCATGCTGGCCCTTGGTATTCCGGTCCGCACCCGCCACAATGAAGTAGCCCCTGGCCAGTTTGAACTGGCCCCCATGTTTGAGCCTGCCAACATTGCCACTGACCACAATATGCTGACCATGGAAATACTGCGCATGGTGGCGGAAAAGCACGGCCTTGCCTGCCTGCTGCATGAAAAACCATTTGCCGGCGTAAATGGCTCAGGCAAGCACAATAACTGGTCGTTGTGCGACTCAGAGGGCAACAATCTGCTGGACCCAGGGTCCACGCCCATGAACAACGCCCAGTTTCTGGTCTTTCTGGCTGCTGTACTGCGTGCAGTGCACACCTCGGCCAAAGCATTGCGTCTGGGCACTGTCGGGGCGGGCAATGATCACAGACTCGGCGCCAATGAAGCTCCGCCAGCTATTTTATCCGTATTTCTCGGAGAACAACTGACCTCTGTTATTGAAGGCATTGCATCGGAAAAACCATGTGGCAGCAAAGAATCTTCCTGGAGGGCAGGTATGATGGAAGTAGGAGTCAGCACGTTGCCGCCTCTGCCCAAAGATATTGCCGACCGTAATCGAACCAGCCCCTTTGCCTTTACCGGCAATAAATTTGAATTCCGCGCTGTTGGATCGTCTCAGTCCATTGCTCCGGCCAATATCGCGCTGAATGCGGCCATGGCCTGCGCCCTTGATGATATCGCCACTGAGCTGGAGGCGGCCTTAAGTAACGGCAAGCCCATGGTCCTGGCTGTGCAGGAAGTTCTG
Organism: Desulfovibrionales bacterium; assembly: GCA_012727515.1. Taxonomy (GTDB): domain Bacteria; phylum Desulfobacterota; class Desulfovibrionia; order Desulfovibrionales; family Desulfomicrobiaceae; genus Desulfomicrobium. The sequence continues at coordinate 2,436 of JAAYGZ010000095.1, read as the reverse complement.
GCCTGCATGTTTCGCACGCACCTGCCTGTTGTGTTTAATGGCAACGGGTATGCGGATGAATGGCAGGAGCAGGCAGCACAGCGCGGCCTGCCCAACCTCAAGGACAGCGTTACAGCCATTGCCGCATATACAGACCCGGAAGTCATGGACGTTTTTCTGCGCCACGGTGTGCTGACTGAGCGCGAACTTCTGGCCCGGCAGGACATTCTGTTGGAAAATTATATCCGCGCCCTGCATATTGAAACAAAACTTACTGCGGAAATGGGGCGTTCCTGCCTTTTGCCCGTTGCCATGCGCTGGCAGAAGACGCTTGGCGAAATGGCGCTTGCTGCCCGCACACTCTGCCCGGAAGAGGACAAGGGCGCCTTGCCCGAAGAGACATATTACCACCTGGTGCGTACCCATGTCATTGGTCTGGTGCGCGGCCTGGACGCCCTTGATGCGTGCCATGCCAGGCTTGATGCCATGAACGGCGTACTGGCCAGAGCCAAAGCCGCGCGTGATGAATTAAAGCCGCGCATGGATGAATGCCGCAAACATGCAGATGCCCTTGAGATTCTGGTGGATGATGCTGAGTGGCCATTGCCAAAATACACGGAACTGCTCTGGCAGTGTTAGGATGTTCCATTCTAAGGAGGCACTGATTAAATCGAACGTGCTATCATAGTCATCGAATTTCATGTCATCCTGAGCGGAGCGTAGCGGAGTCGAAGGATCTCTGAGATTCCTCCGCTCACTGCGTTCGGTCGGAATGACAAACAAAAAATGCCTATCAGCTTGTGATTATTAAAGATACTTTTCTCCATAGAGACAGGGCGCGATATTTGTTCGTAACATATGATCGAGACATGAAAACGCTGAGTCTTTGTGCAGGATTTAATCAGCGTTTCCCAATTTAAGCAGCAGTTCCACGGACAGAATCAGGCGCGGGACAGCACAAAGGATACATTATGTCTGAACAGAACAACAACCTGCCCGGTACTGTAGCAGGAAGCCAGGCCTCGCCCTTACTGGTGTCGGAACAGGAGCATGACGCATGTGGTGTAGGCTTTATTGCCCATCTTGAGGGCAGCCCTGTGCGCAGTCTGGTAGAGGATGGCATTACCGCACTTGGACGCCTGGCTCATCGCGGGGGTGGCGGAGACGGTCAGCACGCAGACGGAGCAGGCATGTTACTTTCCATGCCGCACCGTTTTATGCGCAGGGTGTGGCAGCCACTTTATGGCGAAGTGCCGGACCAGTATGCTGTGGGCAGCTTTTTTTTACCTGCTGACCAGGCTGTGCGGAGCACTGTGGAAGCAGCAGTTGAACGCTGCCTGGCTGAACAGGGCTTGCGCACAGTTGCCTGGCGAGATGTGCCCATGCGCCAGGAACTGGCAGAACAATACTCGCGCGCGGCCATACCTTGTGTCCGTCAGGTTCTGGCTCTGCCCTGTGCGCCTGCAGGGACTTTGCTGCCACAGGATTTTGAAAGAATTTTGTATATTGCCCGCAGGCATATGGAAAACAGCATCCGCCCTAAAATTTGCGGCGCAGATGATTTTTCTGTCAGCAGCCTGTCCTCTCAGAGTATCATCTATAAGGGCATGGTGCCAGGTGGTCTGCTTGCCGCGTTGTACCCTGATCTGGCCAGTCCTGATTTTGAAGCCTATTACGCCATTTTTCATGAGCGCTACAGTACCAATACCCAGCCTGCCTGGCGGCTGGCCCAGCCCTTTCCCTGTCTTGCCCACAATGGCGAGATAAATACCCTGGCGGCCAATCAGGCTGCCATGCGCATCCGCGAGCCACTGCTGTCTTCTCCGTTATTTGGTAACAGCATCAGACATATTGTTCCTGTGCTGGACCCGTATGGCAGTGATTCAGCCCTGCTGGGCAATGCCCTTGAATTTTTATTGCATGGTGGACGCAGTCTTGCACACGCGGCCATGATGCTTGTGCCAGAACCTTTTGGCTCTTCTCTGGTCATGAGTCAGGACAAACGTGCTTTTTACGAATATCATGCTGCGCTCATGGAACCCTGGGACGGCCCTGCCGCTCTTGTCTTCACGGACAACAGGAACCAGATCGGGGTGATGCTTGACAGAAATGCACTGCGCCCTTGCCGTTATGTGCAGACCACAGATGGTTTTTTTGTGCTGGCCTCTGAAGCAGGGGTGCTTGATATTGCTCCAGAACGTATTGCAACGCGGGGCAGGTTGCAGTCGCGGCGTATGCTGCTGGTCGATTTTGCCCGGCGCAGAGTTATCAGCGATGCAGAATGCAAGGGCCGTGTTATTCTGGGAAAACCGTACAGGCACTGGGTGCGCGAGCAAGGTATCCGTCTGCATGATCTGCCTTTGCCAGCCGGTATGTCTGCTGGCGCAGGCCTGGTGCTGGAACGCGAGGAACTGGAGCGTCAGAGCCGTTTGTATGGTTTTTCAGACAAGGAAATTC
>JAAYGZ010000094.1 GCA_012727515.1 Desulfovibrionales bacterium | reverse complement strand
GGAGCGTGCCTGGGACAGTGACAGTAGCCTTGAAGAAGCAGAGCTCATGTATCTGCGCTATTTTGAAAAAATGGGGCCTCTCACTCAGCAGCAAAAACAAAGCCTCACCCACAAACTTGCAGCAATAAGCCGCAATGGCCGGGTGCATGAGAGTGTGCAGTCAAAACTGGCCATCATGTTCTGGACTGTATGAGCAGGTACAGATCGTCCTGCCTATCAGGGCTTTGAACATAGGGTAAGGCTGATTCAAACCAATGAGCTATCTGTACTGTAGCCGGGCGCACCAAAGAAAAAGGGCTCCGTTGTGGAACCCTTTTTTTGAAGGAGGAGGGCGTCTATGCTGTTTGCCCTTCGTAGGCACACATTGGCCATACGAAACAAAAGAAGTCAATCAAAAAATATAACGATTCATAAAATTAGTAACACTATCAGCCCAGTTTTTTTGTCAAAAGCTGATTGACCAGGCCAGGATTGGCCTTGCCCTTGGATTTTTTCATAACCTGGCCCACAAAAAAGCCTGTGAGTTTTTTGTCTCCTGCCTTGAAGCGCTCTACTTCATCCGGATTTTCCGCAATAACCTCGTCTACATAGCCTTCAATGGCCGATGTATCGGAAATCTGCACCAGGCCTTTGGCTTTGACATAGGCCTCAGGATCTCCGCCTGTTTCAAACAAATCCTTAAAGACAGATTTGGCTATGCTGCCGCTGATCACGCCTTCATCAACCAATTTGATCAGCCGGGCCAGGTCAGCAGGCACCAGCTTACAGGCTTCCAGAGTTGCGGAACGGTCATTCAGTTCGCGCATGACCTCGCCCATAACCCAGTTAGAAACTTTTTTCGGCTCAGCATACACAGCCACAGCAGCCTCAAAATAATCTGCAATATCCTTTTCAGCGGTCAGTACCTGAGCGTCATATTCAGGCAGGCCCAGGGCGTCACAAAAACGGAGCAGCCTGGCCTGGGGCAGTTCCGGCAATTCAGCTCTCCACTGCTCAACCCAGGCTGGTTCTAAAACCAGGGGCACAAGGTCCGGGTCTGGAAAATACCGGTAATCATGGGCTTCTTCCTTGCCCCGCATGGACCTGGTTTCTCCTTTGGCCGCATCAAACAAGCGGGTTTCCTGAAACAGCTTTTCGCCATCCTCAATGGCGTCCACCTGGCGCTGCACTTCATAGTCAATGGCTCGCTGCACATTGCGGAATGAATTCATATTTTTCAGTTCTACCCGTGTGCCAAATTCCTTTTGCCCCCAAGGGCGAATAGAGACATTGGCATCACAGCGAAAACTGCCTTCTTCCAGGTTGCCGTCGCAAATGCCCAGATACACCAGAATGGCGCGTAAATTTTTCAGGTAGGCCACTGCCTCGTCAGCGGAGCGCATGTCCGGCTCACTGACAATTTCTATAAGCGGCATTCCGGCCCGGTTCAGATCCACATATGACACGTTCTCTGTGCTGGAGTGTACATTTTTCCCCGCGTCATTTTCCATGTGAATGCGCGTAATGCCAATGCGTTTTTCTCCCTTGTCTGTCTGAATGAAAATATGGCCATGCTCG
>JAAYGZ010000093.1 GCA_012727515.1 Desulfovibrionales bacterium | reverse complement strand
TTGGAAAAAGAAGTAGCGCAAATTGGCACTTTTCAATTGAGCCACGAAAATAGTCGTGAACAGACTCTCACGCATCAAATCACCCATGAAACGCAGAAAGTACACATTCCTACACTCATGCTCGGTGATACTGTTGTCAATGACAACGCAGAAATAGTGGACAACCTTCAGGAACTCTTTGGTGGTGTGGCTACTATTTTCCAGGTTGTGGATGACAAGCTCTTGCGCGGATCTACCAATGTGCGCACTGCAAATAACCAACGAGCCGTTGGAACGTATATTCCTTCTGACAGTCCGGTATATAAAAGTGTCATGCGTGGTGAAACGTATATAGGACGCGCCTTTGTTGTGGATAATTGGTATGTGACTGCCTACAAACCCATGCGCGATGAGCAAAATAAGATTGTAGCGGTACTCTTTGTGGGTAACCTGATTCTTACTCCAGAATTGCATGACATGATCGCTACCACCACGGCGGCAAATGTAGGCTATTTTTTTGTTTATGATTCCAAGGGCACCTTGTTTGTACACCCGACCCTGGAGGGACAAAGTGTTTATGATCTTCCCCAGGGAGTCGGTGATGCCTATCGCCAGCACAAGGAGGGAATTCTTGAGTATCATTGGGATAACGACCACAAGGTATCGTACACCAAGTATTTTGAACCTTGGGACTGGAATTTAGGAGTCGGCCTTAGCAATGATCAAATGATTCAAGGGCTGGACAAAAAAATTATGACCACCACAGCTTTGGTTGCCTTAGTGGTTGTGGCAGTAGGTATCGTTGTTTCTATACTGTTAATCCGTGCCATTGCCAGACCACTTAACAGGCTGGCCAGTGAAAGCCTGAAGATGGCTGATGGTGATTATACGGTTACCTTTGCTCATCCAGCCCAGGATGCTATCGGACATCTGTCCTCGGCCCTGAATACCGTGGTCGAGCAAACCAAGAAAATGCTGGGTGAAATCTCTGGAGCCACCGGCGCCCTGGCAACTTCTTCCTCTGAGTTGACCGGTATTTCTTCACACATGACAGATAGCTCCAGTCAGACTGCCAACATGGCCAGTGCTGTGAACCAGGCGTCCCAGGAAGTCAGTAACAGCATGATCTCAGTATCAGCTGCCATGGAGCAGGCTTCAACGAACATGGCTTCCGTGTCAGCAGCAGCGGAGGAAATGTCGGCAACCATCCATGAAATTGCAGAAAATACAGAGCGCGCCAGAAATACTACTTCTGGTGCGGTGATCAAGGCACAGGAGACGTCAAAAAGAGTCAATGAACTGGGCCATGCTGCACAAGAAATAAGTGCGGTCACTGAAACTATTACTGCCATTTCTTCGCAAACCAATCTCCTGGCCCTCAATGCAACCATTGAAGCTGCGCGGGCAGGAGAAGCTGGCCGGGGTTTTGCTGTTGTTGCCAATGAAATCAAAGAATTGGCCTTGCAAACAACCAGAGCCACGGAAGATATTCGGAGCAAGATCAATAGCATCCAATCGGTCACAGCCCTGACAGTGGACGAAATTTCAGAAATTACTCGTATTATCAATGAAATGAATGAAATTGTTGGCACCATTGCCGCCGCAGTGGAGGAACAATCCGTAACGACTCGTGATATTGCGGAAAATGTCGCCCAGGCCTCAGCAGGAATTATAGAAATCAATTCCAATGTTGCCACCAGTTCGTCCATGACCCGCTCTATCAGCACTGATATTGAACAGGTTCGTGCAGCAGCAGAAAATATGACGACCGAAAGCCTGACTATCCAGGATAGCTCCAAAGAGCTGTCCTCCCTGGCTGAACGGCTGCGTGGACTGGTTGCGCATTTTGAGATTTAGGGAACCTTTGTAGCTGGTTCGTAACTTGTGCCTTGATCACAGGAGCCCTGGGAAGCCGGGGCTCTTGTTGTGTACAAAGTCGGGGGCTGTTTTCAGGAAGACACTGAATACGTATTTTTAGCATATATATCCAATAAAGATGCAGGTCTGTCTATGTGCGCGAACCTGTTGACCTCTGGCTGTCAACTATGCTTATAGATTTGGCAACATATTGATCTCAAACCCTGTAGCTGCCTTGCGGAGGTGCCTATGTTGCGTCGATTTCCTATTGTGTACCGGATTGTTTTTTTAGTGGTCATCCTGGGGTTGACTGTTTTTGTGTCAGCAGGTGGATTTTATCTGGCGATTATGGACCTCAGAGATTTCACAGTGCATCGTGTGGCGAGCACAATGTTAGATGGGCACAAGGATAAAATCAGGGTCGCAACCCATTCCATGGCAGTTTCTATGGGAGCAGCTATTCGCGGGCTTAGTGATACTCAGGCTATTGATAAACTGTGTGAGTTGACTGCGGATGTTCGTTTTGAGGACGATGCTTCAGGGTATTTTTTTGTCTATGACCAGACAATTGCAGTGTCTGTGCCTGCCAAGCGTAGTAACGAAGGCAAGGATCTGGTAGATACTCAGGACCGTGACGGGGTTTATTTTGTCCGCGAACTGGCCAAGCAGGCTGCTGCTGGCGGGGGATTTGTGGAATATGTTTTTGCCAAGCCTGATAAAGGGGATCAGCCCAAGCTGGCTTATGCTGAAATGATACCAGGAACTCGTTTTTGGATCGGCACGGGCGTGTATGTGGATAATGTGCAGGATGAGCGAATGCTGGTGTCCACAGAGATCAGCAATACGGTGCGCTCCAAAATCGTGAATGTTATGCTGGCAGTTTTTGTAATTTTGCTTGGAGTGTTTACCGCAAGCATTGCCATTGTGCGCAGTATTGTGCGTCCTCTTCATGGCGCTACAGAGGCTGCTCGCTCCATTGCAGAGGGAAATCTGGCTGTTTCTATTGACACCAGCGGCCAGGATGAAGCTGCCCATCTTCAGGTGGCTTTGCAGCAAATGGCCACCAAGCTGAGGGATAATCTTGCGGTTATCCAGACCCGAACTCAGGAAGCAGAGGAAAAAGCAGCTGCTGCCCAAGCAGCAACAGAAGAGGCGCGGGAGGCGCGAACCAAGGCAGAGCAGGCCCGCACCGAGGGTATGCACCATGCTGCACTGCGCCTGGAGCAGATTGTAGGACTGCTGGCCGAGGCTTCTGGCCAGATCGCCACACAGGCTCAGGCCGTTCTTGAAGGGAGCGATGCGCAAAAAGAACGTTTGCAAAGCACTGCCACGGCCATGGAAGAGATGAACGCCACAGTGCTGGAGGTGGCCCGTAATGCCAGTTATGCAGCCAAATCCAGCCAGGAGGCGAGCCAAAAAGCACGAGATGGATCAGAAGTGGTGCACTTATCTATTGATGCCATGTCCAAAACCCAGGCCCAGACAGAAGGCTTGCGCACAAGTATGAGTGCCCTGGGCCAGCAAACCCAATCTATTGGCGCTATTATGTCCGTAATTACCGATATTGCAGATCAAACCAATCTGCTGGCTCTGAATGCGGCCATTGAAGCGGCGCGGGCCGGTGAGGCTGGGCGCGGGTTTGCTGTTGTTGCTGATGAAGTGCGCAAACTGGCTGAAAAAACCATGAGTGCGACCAAGGAAGTGGGTGATGCTATTGCGGCTATTCAGCGCGTGGCCACCAGTAATATCCAGGCCGTGGAAGCAGCCGTGGCAGACCTGGAGCAAGCGGCAAAGCATTCAGAACAATCAGGGGTTGTGCTCAATGAGATTGTGGCTGGCGCAGAATCCTCTGCTGATCAGATACGTGGTATTGCCACGGCAGCAGAAGAACAATCTGCCTCCAGCGAGGAGATTAACTCCGCCCTTGAGGCTATCAATGGGATTACTGAAGATACAGCGCGGAAAATACAGGAATCCACCCAGGCACTGCATGGATTGGCGCAGCAAACTCAGGAATTGCGCTCACTTATTGACGAACTTAAATCTCAAGGCGCTTAAAGGTATTGATCTGAGGAAACGCTGTGTTAATCCAGAACCTTTGGCGTATCAGTTGGTAGAGGTACTCCCCAAAATTCGGACAGGTGTGTAAGCTACACCAGAACGAAGGAGAGTAGGTATGAACAAACGTAAAAATCACGCCCCGGCCTTTAAGGCCAAAGTAGCCCTGT
>JAAYGZ010000092.1 GCA_012727515.1 Desulfovibrionales bacterium | reverse complement strand
GTGTTGTCACGCTATGTGCAAGGCCTGGTGGTGCGTACCTTTGCGCAAAAAAAACTGGACGAACTTGTGCAGTACGGGAGCATTCCTGTAATCAACGCGCTGACTGACTTATATCATCCGTGCCAGATTATGAGTGATATTCTGACCATCTATGAACGCACCGGAACGTGGAAAGACGTGACCATTGCCTGGATTGGTGATGGTAACAATATGGCGCAGTCCTGGATCAATGCCTGTGCATACTTTGGCTTTACACTGCATATAGCCTGTCCGGCTGGCTATATGCCCAAGACAAATATTCTGGACCGGGCCTTACGCTTGGGAGCCAAAATTTTTGTAACTGAAGATCCCAAACAGGCCGTGGCCGGAGCGCATTTTGTCAATACAGATGTGTGGGCCTCCATGGGCCAGGAAGCAGAACAAAAAAAGCGAGAACAAGCCTTTGCCGGATTTTGTGTGGATGAAGCACTGCTGGCCCTGGCTGATCCTGACGCAAAGCTCATGCATTGCTTGCCCGCGCATCGGGGAGAAGAAGTAAGCGCTGCAGTGCTTGATGGGCCTCAGTCTATTATTTTTGATCAGGCTGAAAATCGTCTGCACATGCAAAAGGCCATTTTGGAATGGGTTTTCAGCGCCCCGTAACAGGGCCAATACATTGTGGAGTTGATCATGAGTGAAATACAAAAAGTAGTTTTGGCCTATTCCGGAGGCCTGGATACATCAGCCATCTTAAAATGGATTAAGAAAAATTATCAGTGTGATGTCATTACCATGACCGCTGATTTAGGGCAGGGCGAAGAACTGGATGGCCTGGAAGATAAAGCCCTGGCAACCGGGGCGAGCAAGGCTTTTGTAGTGGATTTGCAGGAAGAATTTGTCAGTGACTATGTTTTTCCTCTGTTTCGGGCCAATGCAGTTTATGAAGGCGGCTATTTGCTCGGCACCTCCATTGCCCGGCCATTGATTGCCAAAAAACTGGTGGAAATTGCCCTGGCCGAAGGGGCGCAGGCCGTGGCTCACGGGGCAACTGGCAAAGGCAATGACCAGGTGCGTTTTGAACTCAGCACCCTGGCCTTGGCTCCGCACCTAAAAACCATTGCCCCGTGGCGGGAATGGGATTTGAATTCCCGGACCCAACTGCTGGCCTTTTGTAAGGACAATGGCATTCCTGTGCCTGTGACCAGGGAAAAACCCTATTCCTGTGACCGCAATCTGCTGCATTTAAGTTTTGAAGGCGGTGAGCTGGAAGACCCCTGGGCCGAGCCTGGACCTGGCACATATTTAATGAGTGTCGATCCTGAGCTGGCCCCTGACAGCCCGGAAATCATTACTCTGGATTTTGAGCGCGGCAACCCAGTGGCTATCAATGGCCAGGCTTTATCACCAGCTAAGATGCTGGCCAAGCTCAATGAACTTGGAGGCAGGCACGGGGTTGGGCGGCTTGATATGGTTGAAAATCGTTTTGTGGGCATGAAATCACGCGGGGTCTATGAAACCCCAGGCGGGACTATTTTGCAGCGAGCACATCGCGATTTAGAAGGTGTGTGCATGGACCGTGAGCTTTTACACCTGCGCGACTCCCTGATTTCCCGCTATGCGGAGATGGTCTATAATGGATATTGGTTTGCTCCAGAGCGCGAGGCATTACAGGCTCTTATGGACAAGGCCCAGGAAACCGTGACTGGCAGTGTGCGCCTGAAGCTCTACAAGGGCGGCGTGTATCCGCTTGGCCGTAAGTCACCATATTCTCTTTACAATCCAGAACTAGCCACTTTTGAAAAGGACGAAGTCTATAATCAGGCTGATGCGGCTGGCTTTATCAAACTGCATGGACTGCGTTTGCAGGCCAGACAACCTTTTTTGACTGCAATAAAAGGGTAGGATCATTGTTCATGTCTGAAGAAAAAAAACTATGGGGTGGGCGTTTTACTGAAGGTACCGCCCCTTTGGTTGAGCAGTACACCTGCTCTGTGGGTGTGGATTCCCGTTTATATGCCCAAGACATTGCAGGTTCCAAGGCCCATGCTGCCATGCTGGTCAAGCAGGGCATACTAAGCCCTGAAGAAGGCCAGGCCATTGCCTCTGGACTGACCCAGATTGCCCGCGAAATTGAAGAAGGCACTTTTGTCTGGCGCGAAGATCTGGAAGATGTGCACATGAATATTGAGCATCGTCTGACCGAACTTATCGGCGTTCCAGGCCAAAAGCTGCACACTGGGCGCTCGCGCAATGATCAGGTGGCGCTGGACTTTCGGCTTTTTGTGTCTGCATGTCTGGAAGAATGGGCACATTTGCTTAAAAATCTGGTGCGGGTGCTGCATACTCAGGCCAGCACGCACCGCGAGGTGTTGCTGCCAGGCTGTACGCATTTTCAGCCAGCCCAGCCCGTAAGTCTGGCCCAACACCTTCTGGCCTATGCCCAGATGCTTCGGCGAGATCATGCACGGGTCCATGATGCGTTAGGCCGGGCGCGCGTGTCGCCTCTGGGCGCAGCAGCATTAGCAGGCACAACCTATGCCCTGGACCCTGACCAGGTGCGCGAGAGCCTGGGGCTTGAGGCCGTGTTTGCCAACAGCATGGACGCTGTTTCTGACCGTGATTTTGTTCTGGAAGCTGTGTTCTGCGGCAGCGTGATCATGATGCACCTGTCAAGGCTGTGTGAGGAAATCATCATCTGGGCCAATCCACAGTTTGGATTTGTGCGCTTGCCAGATGCCTATGCCACTGGCTCTTCCATTATGCCGCAAAAGAAAAATCCGGATGTGGCTGAACTGATGCGTGGAAAAACCGGGCGGGTATATGGGGATCTTATGGCGCTTTTAACACTCATGAAAGGTTTGCCCCTGGCCTACAACCGCGACATGCAGGAAGACAAAGCACCCTTTCTCGATACTCATGACACAGTGGCTCCGTCATTAGCCATTATGGCCGGGATGCTTGCAGAACTGGCCTTTCAGCCAGAGCGCATGGACCATGCCCTGCGCGCTGGGTATCTTAATGCCACAGAGCTGGCTGATTATCTGGCAGCCAAGGGCGTGCCCTTTCGACAGGCGCACCATATCACCGGGGCTGTGGTTGCCTATGCTGAAGAGCGTGGTCGCGGCCTGGAAGATCTGACTTTAGACGAATTGCGTCAATTTTCTGGGGATATTGCAGAGGATGTCTTTACTGTGCTCAGCTATGTTCATGCTGTAACCAGACGAACCCTGCCTGGAGGCACTGGTCCAGGGCCTGTGCACAAGCAATTAGAAGATATAGATGCCTGGCTTCAGGCATGACCCAGGCTCTGATGTTTTTTGTGCGCTTGCAATATGTGTGCAGATAAGAAAAAGGCAAAGATTCGCTTGCTTCTTTTTTCAGAAGCGCATATTCTCCTATGTGATGTGTCAGATATACTGCCTTGGTCTAGGGCAGAATGTACCTGATACGTGTTACGAGGAGACGGGAAGGGGATCGACCAAAGGCGCGACAAATCCGATGGGAGACTCGACCGGGAAGTGTTAGTTTTTTTTAAGGAGACAAGTGTATCATGTCGAAAAACATTTATGTCGGAAATCTGCCCTGGAGTGCCACAGAGCAGGATGTAGAGAACCTGTTTGCAACCTATGGACAGGTTGCAAATGTCAAGCTTGTATCCGACCGTGAAACAGGCAGAGCTCGTGGATTTGGTTTCGTGGAAATGGAGAGTGGAGCTGATGAGGCCATTGCTGCTTTGGATGGTGCTGATTACGGCGGACGCTCTCTGAAAGTCAACGAAGCCCGTCCTCGCCCCGAGCGTGAACGTCGGCCCAGATGGTAGTCGCGTCAATCTGAGGTGAAAAACCCTGCTTCGGCAGGGTTTTTTTTGGTCTTATATGCTGTCTATGCCTTGCCTTTTCTGCTTTTTTCCACCATTTTCCTAACGCTTTCCAGTTCTGTGACTGGTACAGCTTTTTTCTTACCCTTATTTTTCAGGAGGCAGTATGAAACGAAGTGTACTTTTTGCGTTTCTTGCATTGATGCTCTGTGCATCGTCTGTTTCAGCTAAAAAGCTGATTGTGGCCACTGACACCAATTTCCCGCCATTTGAATTCAAAGATCCAGCCACAGGCAAGCACACTGGATTTGACGTGGAACTTTGGGACGCCCTTGCCAAGGAAATGTGCGCGGAATACGAACTGCAACCTATGGATTTTAATGGTATTATTCCAGGGCTTCAGTCTGGCCAGCTGGATGTCGGTATTGCCGGCATGACCATTAAGCCAGAACGTGCTGAAGTCGTTGACTTTTCTGATCCCTACTATAATGCAGGCCTGCTTATTCTGGTCAAGGCAGACAACACAGACATTACTGATGTGAAGTCTCTGGCAGGCAAGGTGGTGTCCACTAAATTGGGCACAACAAGTGAAGATTTTTCCAAAAAAGAAGCCGGAGCGAAAGAAGTAAAGCTTTTCCCAAATAACGACGCCATGTTTATGGAATTACTCAGTGGCGGCGCTGACGCAGTTATTTTTGATTCTCCAGTGATCTCAGATTTCATGCGCACAGTAGGCAAAGGCCAGGTCAAGGTGGTTGGTCCGTTATACATGGGCCAGTCCTATGGCATTGGTTTTCCGAAAGGGAGCGACCTGGTCGCCAAGACAAATCAGGCTTTGAGCGCGCTCAAGGAACGTGGAGCCTATCGCGAGTTGTATATCAAATGGTTTGGGACTGAACCCAAATAACTTCCTGCCTGTTCCAGGAGGCGGTTTCCCGCCTCCTGACCGAGATATTCATGGCTTTTCAATTTGAACCTGCGGTTATTCTTGAAACCCTGCCCATGCTTGTACGCGGACTGTGGTACACCGTGTATCTGACTGTGGGGGGCTTGTTTTTTGGTTTTTTACTGGGTGTTACAACTGGCCTGATGAAATTGGCTCGGCGTGTCGCGATTTCGTGCATTGCTTCAGGTTATATTGAGCTTATTCGCGGTACACCCATGCTGGTACAGGCCATGTTTCTCTATTATGGGCTACCTATGGCTGTGGGAATGCGCATTCCACCGCTTCTGGCTGGAATTATTGTCATTGCGATTAATTCAGGAGCGTATATCGCTGAAATTGTGCGCGGGGCCATTCAGTCCATTGATCCAGGCCAAACAGAAGCCGGGCGCTCCATTGGCCTGACCAGGGCACAGACCATGCGCTATATTATCTGGCCTCAGGCCTTGCGGCGCATGATTCCACCGCTCGGCAATCAGTTTATTATCAGCCTTAAAGACACATCACTGTTGATGGTTATTGGTGTTGGGGAGCTTTTGCGCACTGGGCAGGAAATTGTGGCTGTCACGTTTCGTGCTTTTGAAGTCTATATTGCTGTGGCCCTGGTCTATCTGGCGATGACTATAAGTATTTCCAAGGTGCTGCGCATGGTGGAATCACGGTTAGCCAGCCCGGGACGGAGCAAGCAATGATTCAAATCCGCAATATATACAAAAAATTTGGCGAGCTGGAAGTTCTCAAAGGTATTTCTCTGCATATTAAGGCTGGGGAAGTGGTGTGTATCATTGGCCCATCAGGCTCTGGCAAATCCACGGTGCTGCGCTGCATCAATCGCCTGGAAACGCCCACTTCAGGCACAGTGATTGTGGATGGATATGACATCATGGACCCCCGGACTGACATTAATGCTGTACGCACTGAAGCAGGGATGGTTTTTCAGCAGTTTAACCTGTTTCCACATATGACTGCGCTGGAAAATGTGACTTTGGGGCCCATTAAGGTGCGCGGCATGAAGCCGGATGAAGCCAGTCATCTGGGCTATGATCTGCTGACCAAGGTTGGGCTGGCAGCCAAAGCACAAAACTATCCTGACCAGCTTTCAGGAGGGCAGAAACAGCGCGTAGCCATTGCCCGGTCTTTGGCCTTGCAGCCCAAGGTCATGCTTTTTGATGAGCCTACTTCGGCCCTGGACCCGGAATTGGTGGGGGAAGTGTTGGATGTTATGAAAAAGCTGGCGATTGAAGGCATGACCATGGTGGTGGTCACCCATGAAATGGGGTTTGCCCGCGAAGTAGCTGACCGCGTTATTTTTATTGATGGGGGCCAGATTCAGGAGCAGGCCCCGCCGCATGAATTTTTTGCCCAGCCCAAGCATCCGCGTTTGCGTGATTTTTTAAGCAAGGTAGTGGGGCAGGGCTAAGGAAGTACTGATTAAACCGAAACAAGTCATTGCGACCGCGAGGAATCGAAGCGGGAAGCAATCCAGAATCATTGAATTATCAGTATGTTATAGATTGCCACGTCGCTACGCTCCTCGCAATGACAGAATTAATCAGCACCTCCCTGACTGTCTTATTGGGCCAGAATATTTGTTATTTCTGAATCTTGCGCAATATTGTCTGCCAGAGGCAGAATTTCCCCGCGAATATTTACTTCTGGCTGCCAGAAGACCTTGGTTCCAGGCTGGGGCAAATCAGGGATGGTCAGAACATTGACTCCCTTGCCCTTGAGCGGCGCCCTAGCCCAGACCACCGCATCATTATTTACATACAACCCGGAATAACTGGGGCCTTCTCCTGACCCAAACAGAATATCCAGCGTATCTCCGCAGGAATCCAAGAACTCCTGCTCCAGCGTGGCTCCCCACGGGCTGATGCCAATAAGCAGATTATGCTGTGCTGCTTTGCGGATGCCTTGAGCCATGGCCATGATTTTGGCTTTGGCCTGGGCATCAGGCTGGTCAGGAAAAAGAAAAATCGCCAGTTGTCCCTCTGCAGTGGGCACCGTAACAAGCGTGGGTTCTGTTGGTTGTTCGTGCCAGTGCTCAGGCAGTGTAAACCCCGCACTGCGCAGCGCAGCGCTTTCCAGAGAACTCAGCACAAACATATCATAGTGTAATGCCTTGAAAGCTTGTCCAAGTTTTTGCATCTTTGCCGTGTCCTGAGTGCAGGCTGTGCCAGGGGCGCAAAATTCATAGTTGCCGGCCAGAAATATTGTCTCAGGGCCGCGCAGTGAAGCAAAAAGGCTGGCCCGCCGGGCCAAGCCACCAAGGGTTTTGCCTCCTCAGGTAGGACAGGGAGCATATTCGCCAGAATTATTGGCAGTAAAGACAATGCGCGTCTCGGCCCAGAGCAGAGACTGGGTAGAGCACATGCATATGATCAGGCAGAAAAAAAGACGAACAATGGACACGGGGCGTGCCTCCTTCATGGCTTACACTATGGATTTAAGAACAGGGCTGCGAGCAATAAGTTCTGCCAATTTGCTGCGGCGCTCTGCTATTTTCTGAGCAATGTCGCAAATGTCTTGAGCTGCCTGACAGGTGGGCGCAAATTTAAGCAGGGGTACCTGATGGCGTACAGATTCCGTGACCATGGGGTCGCGGTGGATAATGCCCAGCAAGCGCACAGGCAGGTTTAAAAACCGTTCGCAGGCCTGGGCAAGGCGGTTAAATGCTGTTTGTCCTTCTTTCGTTGTTTCAGCCATGTTCACGACAATGTGGAAATTGCGCACATTGTGCTGCGTGCTTAAAACCTTGATCAGGGCGTAGCTATCAGTAAGGGATGTGGGTTCTGGGGTAATAACAATAACCCGTTCCTGGGGCATGGCCGCAAAGGCTAACACAGTGGGGTTAATACCTGCACCCAGGTCAAGAAGTAAAAAATCATAGCGCCGAAACAAACTGTCCAGTTTGTGCATGAGTACGCCCTGGATATCCTCGTCCAGCTCTACCAGTTCTGCAACGCCAGAGGCAGAAGGCAGGAAATCAAAGCCTTCTGGAGCAAGTGGCACCACAATATTATCGGGATTTTCACCTGCTAACAGGTCCTGGAGATTTTTTTCCGGTGAAAGACCTAAGAGCACATCCAGATTGGCAAGGCCCAGGTCCGCATCCAGCAGGACCAGGGAGTGTCCTTGCTGGTGCAGAGCAAAACCAAGGTTTAAGGCGATATTGGTTTTACCAACACCGCCTTTGCCGCTGACAATGGCAATGCTCAGGGTTTTGTTTGTTTCAGGAGATTCAGTCATATATATCCTTGTCGTAGGCTTCTGGCCTTAGTTTCCAGAGGAAAATAAAAATTTCTTTTCATTCTGCTGCACCAGGGTCTTATCAAGATGAGTGCCAAGATCTAACAACGGTGCGCTTTCCAAACGGTTTTTTCCAGCCTGTTTGGCACGGTACAGGGCCTGGTCTGCTTCGCGGATAAGGGTTGTGATGTCTGGCGCTGCTTTGCCCCGGTAGCTGGCCACGCCAATGGAACAGGTTACAGTCACAGATTCAGAATCACAGCGCACTGATGCTGCGCGTGCACCCTGTATAATGCGCTCTAATAATTTCTGGGCCCGCATAAGCCCTGTGCCAGGCAAAAGAATGGCAAATTCTTCTCCTCCGTAGCGGGCAGTGATGTCTATTTTGCGTGTTTCTGCCTGAAGCAGGGTGGCAATTTTTTGCAGCACTTTATCACCACAAGGATGGCCGTATGTATCATTGACGCGCTTAAAATCATCCAGATCAAGCATGGCCAGGCTTAAAGGGGTTTGAAAGCGCGTCGCGCGCTCAACTTCCAGGCGTAGAGCGTGGTCAAAAGCACGACGATTGCGCAATCCAGTGAGGGGGTCGTGATCTTTCTGTTCCTGCAGATCGTCAATTTGCTCCAGAAGCTGGGCCAACACAGGAAAGCGCTGTTTTCCCAGAACGCAGACCAACCATTGATACAGGTTGTGCTCGCGCAGGACTGTGGGCCAGTCTGTGTCAGACTGGGAAGTAACCAGGCGGACCAGGGCTATCTGGTCAGGGCCTGGGTTGGTGGAGCGAATCAAATCCTCAATATGTTCGATTTCACGCACCAGGGCGTTTGTATCTGGCTGGTTACGGTGTGCCATGGAGATGTAAGAGGTAGGAGTGGATAAAAGTCTCAATTTCTCCGTCCATTACGGCGTCCACATTGGTTGATTCTGTATTGGTCCGGTGGTCTTTGACCAAACGGTACGGCTGCATGGTATAGGTCCGGATTTGTGAACCAAAGGCAATGGCCCCTTTGGCCGCGTATTCAGCCTGGCGCTCTGTGGCAATTTTCTGCAATTCCAGCTCATATAAACGGGCTTTAAGTACTTTGAAGGCTGCTTCCTTGTTTTTGTGCTGCGATTTTTCATTCTGACACTGGGCAATTATGCCTGTGGGCAGATGGGTAATGCGCACTGCAGAATCTGTTGTATTAACAGACTGTCCGCCAGGGCCGCTGGAACGAAAAATATCAATGCGCACATCCTCATCGCGAATTTCAATTTCTATGTTTTGTCCTGCATCTGGATACACATCCACTGAGGCAAAAGACGTGTGGCGCCGCCCGCTGGAGTCAAACGGAGATATACGAATGAGCCGGTGGGTGCCTTTTTCTGCTTTCAGCTGTCCGTAGGCATAGATGCCGTGGATGTGCAGGGTCACGCTTTTAATACCTGCTTCATCACCTGTGATCAAATCAAGAACTTCAACACGAAATCCTTTGCGTTCAGCAAAACGGCGATACATACGCAAGAGCATTTCAGCCCAGTCCTGGGACTCTGTACCGCCTGCGCCCGGATGAATTTCTAAAATTGCCTCGCAGCTATCTTCAGGATCACTGAGCAGAGTCTGTAATTGCGCATCTTCCAGTTTGGCTTCCATATCCTGGATAGCCTCTGCCAGGGCCTCAAGCATTTCCGAACTTTGTTCTTCAGCAGCAATTTCCAGCCATTCAAACATATTGGCCTGTGTTTGGGCCAGGGTTTCCCACTGCTCAACCT